>NZ_JBHUZW010000010.1:0-64295 GCF_042667215.1 Cellulomonas sp. NPDC057328
GTGGGGGCCTCGTGCGCCCCCCCCCGCCCCCCCGCGGGCGGGCCCCCCGTGCGGGTGGGGGCGGCCGTCGTCGTCCGCGGGACCGGAGCGGTGCGGCGGGCGGCGCCGCGGACCACGGGCGCCGGCGCCGGACCCGGGGTGCCGCGGATCAGGGCGTGGCGTCGCCCGGGCCGCCGAGCGCCGCGACGAGGTCGTGCGGTCGGCGCGTCGAGACGATCCAGTACGGCGTCGGGTCCTGCGGGTCGCGGACCTCGACGCGCACGGCTGTGCCGACCCACGCGCGCAGGCACGCGTAGGCCCGGGCGTCGAGCGCCGGGCCGAGCTCGACCCGCACCTCCTCGCGCGTGAGGGCGCGCGGCTGCGCGACGAGACGGACGGGGATGCGCGCCGTGCCGGCGCGCAGCGTGCCGCGCTCGACCTGGACGACCGGCGTGGTCAGGACGGCGACCGCGAGCCCGCCCAGCACCGCGAGGACCGCCACGACCAGCGCGAGCAGGTCGTCGACGGGCAGCAGCGCCACCCCGAGCACGGTGCCGAACAGCACCACGCCGACCCAGCCCAGCGGGCCGGGCCACAGCCGCTCCCGGAACACGGGACGGGCCGGGGAGGTCGCGGGCGTGGCGGCGGTGCCGTCGGTCTCTGCGGGCATGGCCCCAGGATCTCACCGCCCGCACGGGGGTGGCGTCCCGGCGACCGCGCGGTAGGGTCGGCCCCCGTGACCGAGACCGCCCGCGAGCCCGCGGCGACAGCGGACGCCGGTCCGGGGTCGTCCCACGGCGCCGTGCCGGTGCTGCTGCGCCGGCTGGACCCCGACCTGCCGCCCCCCGCCTACGCGCACCCGGGCGACGCCGGTGCCGACCTGCTCGCCCGGGAGGACGTCGTCCTGCCGCCACTGGGGCGCCGCACGGTGCCCACCGGGATCGCGATCGCGCTGCCGGAGGGGTACGCCGCCTTCGTGCACCCGCGCTCCGGTCTCGCGGCGAGGCACGGCCTCACGGTGCTCAACGGGCCGGGGACGGTCGACGCGGGCTACCGCGGCGAGATCGCCGTGACGCTGCACAACACCGACCCCGAGCACGCCGTCGAGCTGCGCCGGGGGGACCGGATCGCGCAGCTCGTGGTGCAGCGCGTCGAGCACGCCCGGTTCGTCGAGGTCGACGAGCTGCCCGGGTCGGTGCGGGGCGCCGGCGGGTTCGGGTCGAGCGGCGGCTGGGGGCAGGCGACGCCGCGGCCCGGCGACGTGCCGGGCTGATCGGGCGCCCGGACGGAACTACCGTCGTCGTCGACGACGTTCATGATGGACGAGGGCGCGCACCGCGCCGGTCGGAGGAGTGGGGATCGTGGGTCTGTTCCGTCGGGGTCCGAAGAAGGCCGAGGGGTCCGAGGCGGCCGACGTCGTCGAGGCCCCGGCCGCGTCCACGGCCGGGCAGGACGACGCGCCGGCCGACGACGCGCCCGCGCCGACGGCGGGAGCGCCGACCGGGGACGCGGCCCGTGTCGGTCCGTGGGACGCCGGTGACGCGCTGCCCGAGCTCCCGCGCGTCGACCTGGGCGCGATCCAGCTGCCCGGGGTGGCCGGCATGGAGGTGCGGCTCGAGGTCGACAAGGCGACGAACGTCGTCTCCGCCGCCTCGGTGCTGCTCGAGGGCTCGTCGCTGCAGGTGCAGGCGTTCGCCGCACCGCGCACCGAGGGCATCTGGGACGAGATCCGCGAGGAGATCGCGCAGTCGATCACCCAGCAGGGCGGCACCGTCGACGACCTGCCGGGGCCGTTCGGCCGTGAGCTGCTCGCACGCCTGCCCGTCCGGACGCCGGAGGGCCGCACCGGCCACCGGCCGGCCCGCTTCATCGGCGCCGACGGCCCGCGCTGGTTCCTGCGCGGCGTGCTCACCGGCAAGGCGGCGGTCGAGCCCGACGCGGCCCGGGCGCTCGAGGACCTGTTCGGCCAGATCGTCGTCGTGCGCGGCCAGGACCCGCGCCCGCCGCGCGACCTCCTGGCGCTCAAGCTCCCGGAGGGCGCGCCGACGCCGCCCGCACCCCAGGACGCCGGCACGCCCGCCCCGCAGGGTGGCCAGGCGCCGCGCTTCCAGCCCCCGGCGCGGGGCCCCGAGATCACGGAGATCGGATGACGCTCAAGGACCGGGTCCGCAAGGCGCTCGCCTCCCAGGCGGAGATCGAGGCGGACGAGGAGCGCGCGGACGCCCTCAACGTGCCGGGCTGCTGCCCGGTCGACCAGCTGACCGAGCGCACGCGCGCGTCGGTGACGGGCGTGCTGCGCTCGGTGACGCTGCGCCCGCGCGAGGGCGTGCCCGCGCTCCAGGCGGAGCTGTACGACGGGACGGGCACGCTCGAGCTGGTGTGGCTCGGGCGCCGGCAGATCGCCGGCATCGAGCCCGGCCGGCGCCTGCGGGTCGACGGGCTGGTGTGCCGCGTCGACGGGCGCCGCACGCTGTTCAACCCGCGGTACGAGCTGCGTCCGCGGCCGGGGGAGTGACGCCGTGAGCGAGAGCCACCGCGAGCGGCCCGCCGAGGAGGCGTCCCTGCTCGACGCGGCCGACGGCGTCGCACCGCCCGAGGACGGCGGCGCGCGCGGCCTGCGCGCCATCACGGCGGACGAGTTCTCCGCCCTCGACGCCGTGGGCGGCGTCCGCGGCATGGTCGAGGCCGTCGCGCCGGGCCTGCTGTTCGTCGTGGTGTACCTCGCGACCGGGCAGCGGCTGACGCCTGCGCTGGTGGCGGCCGGCGGCGCCGCGGTGCTCGCCGTGCTCGCGCGGCTCGTGCAGCGCACGCCGGTGACGCAGGCGTTCTCGGGCGTCGTCGGGGTCGGCATCGGCGTCGTCTGGGCGTGGCGCACCGGCGACGCGTCCGACTACTTCGCCTACGGGCTCTGGGTCAACGCGGCGTACCTCGTCGGCACGCTCGTCACGATCCTCGTCGGCTGGCCGCTCGTGGGTCTGGTCGTCGGCATGTTCCGGAACGACGGACCGCTCACCGGCGGTCCGTGGTCGGCCGTCGTGGACTGGCGGCAGGACCCCGTGCGTCGCCGCCGGTACGCCCTCGCGACGTGGCCGTGGGTCGGCATGTTCGGGCTGCGGCTCGCGGTGCAGCTGCCCCTGTACTGGGCCGGCGAGGTCGCGTGGCTGGGCACCGCGAAGCTCGCGATGGGGCTGCCGCTGACCGCCCTCGTGCTCTGGCTCAGCTGGATGCTGGTCCGCGGGTCAGGAGCTCCTCGAGAGCAGCCTCGTCCGCGTCACGACCCGTGACGATGAGGAGCTCGTCGCGCCCCTCGAGCGTGTCGTCGGGGCTCGGCGCGATGGGCCGCGCGTCGCGGACGATCGCGGCGAGCACCGTGTCGGCGGGCCACGGCACCTGACCCACGCGCACGCCCGCCAGGGGCGAGTCCTCGGGGAGCGTGAGCTCGAGGATGTCGGCCTTCGACTGGTGGAACGTGAAGATGCGCACGAGGTCGCCGACGGCGACGGCCTCCTCCACCATCGCGGTCATGATGCGGGGCGTGGAGACCGCCACGTCGACGCCCCAGGCGGCGTCGAACATCCACTCGTTCTTCGGGTTGTTGACGCGCGCGACCGTGCGCGGCACGCCGAACTCCGTCTTCGCGAGCAGCGAGATGACGAGGTTCGCCTTGTCGTCGCCGGTCGCGGCGACCATGACGTCGCACTCGTCGGCCCGCACCTGGCGCAGCGTCGGCAGCTCGCACGCGTCGGCGAGCAGCCAGTCCGCGTCCGCGACCTGCGCGATGCGCATGGCCGACGGCTGCCGGTCCACCAGGGTGACCTCGTGCTCGTGCAGCAGCAGCTCGCGGGCGATCGACCGGCCCACGGAGCCGGCGCCGGCGATGACGACCCTCACGCCGTCACCGCCGGGGCCGAGGTGAGCACCCGCTCGACGGCGGGCGCGTCGTCGGCGCGCAGCAGCATGTGCACGGTGTCGTTCTCCTGGAGGACGGTCGCGGCGGTCGGCAGGACGCCGTCGCCGTAACGGGTGAGGTAGGCGACGCGTCCGCCGGACGCGTCCTCGAGCGCGCGGACGGGCAGCCCGACCCAGCCGGGGTGGACGTCCACCTGCGACAGCTGGATCTGGCCGGACGCGTCGCGGTACTCGTCGGTGGTGCCCATGGGCAGCATGCGCCGCAGCACCTGGTCCGCGGTCCACCGCACGGTCGCGACGGTCGGGATCCCGAGGCGCTGGTAGATCTCCGCGCGGTGCGGGTCGTAGATCCGGGCGACGACGTTCTGCACGCCGAACGTCTCGCGCACGACGCGCGCGGCGAGGATGTTGGAGTTGTCGCCGTCCGAGACGGCGGCGAACGCGTACGCGTCGTCGATGCCCGCGGTCCGCAGGGTGTCGCGGTCGAAGCCGAGGCCGGTGACCTTGTTGCCGCTGAAGTCGGCGTCGAGGCGCCGGAAGGCGTCGGGGAACTGGTCGATGACGGCCACGGAGTGCCCGCGGGACTCGAGCGACTGCGCCAGCGTGGCGCCCACGCGGCCGCAGCCCATGATCACGAAGTGCACAGCCGGTCACGCTATACCCGACCGCCCGGGCGCACCGCCGGTCGACGGTCAGGGCATACGATCGCTGATCGTGTCCGACCTCGCTGACGCCGCCAAGCGGCTCGTGCTCGGCCGCCCGGTCCGCAGCGACCGGCTCGGCCACACGCTGCTGCCCAAGCGGGTCGCACTCCCGGTGTTCGCGTCCGACGCCCTGTCGTCCGTCGCGTACGCGCCCGACGAGATCCTCCTGACGCTGTCCATCGCGGGGCTCGCCGCGCTGACGATCTCGCCGTGGGTCGGTCTCGGCGTGGTGCTCGTGCTGCTGACCGTGGTGGCGTCGTACCGGCAGAACGTGCACGCCTACCCCTCGGGCGGCGGCGACTACGAGGTCGCGTCGGTGAACCTGGGGCCGAAGGCGGGCGTGACCGTCGCGAGCGCGCTGCTCGTCGACTACGTCCTGACGGTGGCCGTGTCGATCTCGTCCGGGGCGCAGTACGCCGCGACGGCCGTGCCCGCGCTGCGGGGCCACGAGACGACGTTCGCGATCGGGCTGGTCGTGCTGCTCACGCTCGTGAACCTGCGGGGCGTGAAGGAGTCGGGCACGGCGTTCGCGATCCCCGTGTACCTCTTCATGGCCGCGATGGGCTCGCTCGCCGTGGTGGGCGCGTTCCGGTACTTCACCGGCACGCTGCCGCCCGCCGAGAGCGCCGGCCTCGAGGTCGCCGCCGAGGCCGGGTTCGAGCAGGGGCTCGTGGGCCTCGCCGGCGGCTTCCTCGTGCTGCGCGCGTTCGCGTCCGGCTGCGCCGCCCTCACGGGGGTCGAGGCGATCAGCAACGGGGTGCCGGCGTTCCGCAAGCCGAAGTCGCGCAACGCGGCGACGACGCTGCTCCTGCTCGGCGGGCTGTCGATCACGATGATCATGTCGATCCTGCTGCTCGCGCAGGCCACGGGGGTGCGGTTCACCGACCGGCCCGCGGAGCAGCTGCTGCGGGACGGCGTGCCGGTCGGCGAGAGCTACGTGCAGCACCCGGTGATCAGCCAGCTCGCGGCCTCGGTGTTCGAGGGGCTCGACGTGCTCTTCGTCGTCGTGGCCGTCGTGACGGGGCTGATCCTCGTGCTCGCGGCCAACACGGCGTTCAACGGGTTCCCCGTGCTCGGCTCGATCCTGGCCCGGGACGGGTACCTGCCCCGCCAGCTGCACACCCGCGGCGACCGGCTCGCCTTCTCGAACGGCATCGTGTCGCTCGCGGCCGCGGCGATCGCGCTCATCTGGGTGTTCGACGCCCAGGTCACACGCCTCATCCAGCTGTACATCGTCGGCGTGTTCGTGTCGTTCACGCTCTCCCAGCTCGGCATGGTGCGGCACTGGACGCGCGCGCTGCGGACGGAGCCCGAGCCGCGCGCCCGCGCCCGCATGATCCGCTCGCGCGTCATCAACGCGGTCGGCCTCGGGATGACCGCGACCGTGCTCGTCATCGTCCTGGCGACCAAGTTCCTGCTCGGCGCGTGGATCGCGATCCTCGCGATGGCCGCGGTCTTCGTCGCGATGCAGGGCGTGCGCCGGCACTACGAGCGGGTCCGTGCCGAGCTCGCGCTGGGCGACGACACCCAGGCGGCGCGCGCGCTGCCGAGCCGCGTCCACGCCGTCGTGCTCGTCTCGCACCTGCACCGCCCGACGATGCGGGCGCTCGCCTACGCCCGCGCCTCCCGCCCGCACGTGATCGAGGCCGTCACCGTCGGCGTCGACGCGGACGACGTGGCCGCGCTGCGTGCGCAGTGGGACGCGGCGGACCTGCCCGTGCCGCTCAAGGTGCTCGACTCCCCGTTCCGCGAGATCACGCGCCCGGTGCTCACGTACGTGCGCTCCATCCGGCGCGACAGCCCCCGCGACCTCGTCGTGGTCTACATCCCCGAGTACGTCGTCGGGCACTGGTGGGAGCAGCTGCTTCACAACCAGAGCGCGCTGCGGCTCAAGAGCCGCCTGCTGTTCACGCCCGGCGTCGTCGTGGCCTCCGTGCCGTGGCAGCTCGCGTCGAGCGAGGGGCAGACAGGTCTGGAGGACAGCGTGCGAGGACAGGTGAACCGTGGCGTCTGACACCACGCCCGAGGTGGGCGACGTCGTCGAGGTCGAGGTCGGGCCCGTGGCGCACGGCGGCCACTGCGTGGCCCGGCACGAGGGGCGCGTCGTGTTCGTCCGGCACACCCTGCCGGGGGAGCGCGTGCGGGCACGGCTCACCGAGGCGGGGGAGACCGCGAAGTTCTGGCGTGCCGACGCGGTCGAGGTGCTCGAGGCGTCGCCCGACCGGGTGCCGTCGGCGTGGCCGGAGGCCGGCCCGGGCGGGGTCGGCGGCGGCGAGCTGGCGCACGTCGCGCTGCCCGCGCAGCGGGCCTGGAAGGCGACGGTGCTCGCGGAGCAGCTGCAGCGGCTCGCGAAGGTCGACCTCGCGCCCGAGGTGCGTGCCGCGCCCGGCGACGACGAGCGCGGGGGCCTCGGCTGGCGCACGCGGATCGAGCTCGTCGCCGACGCGACCGGGCGCGCCGGCATGCGCCGGCACCGCTCGCACGACGTGGTGGCCCTGGACGCCATGCCGCTCGCGAGCGACGACATCGCCGCGCTCGACCTGTTCGGCGCGCGCTGGCCCGCGGGCAGCCGCGTGGACGCCGTCGCGCCGGCCGACGGGTCCTCCGCGCTCGTGCTCGTCGACGGCGCGCCGTTCGACCGGCACCGCGGCCGCCCGGACCCGCGCCCCAACGCGCGTGCGGCCGTGCGGGAGCAGGTGCTGCTCGGCGACCGTCGGTACGAGTACCGCGTCGCGGGCGCGGGCTTCTGGCAGGTGCACCGCGAGGCGCCGGCGCTGCTCGTGCGCGAGGTGCTGCGCGGCGTCGGCGACGTCGCGGGCGCGACGGTGCTCGACCTGTACTCGGGCGCCGGCCTGTTCTCGCTGCCCCTCGCCGACGCGGTGGGGGAGTCGGGCCGCATCGTGGGGGTCGAGGGCGACGCGCGCGCCGTGCGGGACGCGCGGCGCAACGCGCACGACCGGCCGCAGGTCGAGCTGCACGCCGGCGACGTCGCGGACGCCCTGCGCGGGCGCGGCGGTGCGCCCGTGGCGGCGCACGCCGACGTGGTCGTGCTGGACCCGCCGCGGACGGGGGCCGGGCGCGGCGTCGTCGACGCGGTCGCCGCGCTCGGGCCCGAGCGGGTCGTGTACGTGGCCTGCGACCCCGCGGCGCTGGCCCGCGACGTCGCGCTGCTCGCCGCGCACGGGTACACGGGCCTCGAGGTCACCGGTCACGACCTGTTCCCGCACACGCACCACCTGGAGACCGTGGCGGTCCTGACCCGCTGACCGGCCCGCACGTCGCTGCGACGGCGGGCCCGGGGAGAGGTCTCGCGGACCCGCCTGCGCAGGCCTAGCGTGGGGACGAGGCCCGTGCCCCGCGGGCCCGGACGACGGGAGTGGACCCATGACCGACTCGCAGGACGCGCGACGCCGGCTCGCGGAGGCCAGCCGGATCGTGACGCAGGAGCTGTACAAGCAGGGCACGCCCGACTACGACCACCGCGCGCACGAGCGGGCGGTGGAGGCGGAGCGCCGGGCGGCCGAGGCCGTGCGGGCCGCCGAGGCCACGTCGCCACGCTGAGGGACCGTGCCACGCTGAAGGACCGTCGCGGGACGCCCCGGACCGGCGGCGGCCCGTCCGCGAGGGGCGGCCCGCACCCCGGGCCGCCCCTCGCGGCGCGCCGGTCACGGCGTCGGCGGCGCGCGGTGCGCGGCGGACCGGGTAGGATCTATCTCGACATCAAGATATCTGGACGGGCGTCGGCTGCCGGTGGCAGCGGCCGCACGTCACGCGGTCGCGCCGCCCGGTCCTAGGCTGGACGCCGGCCGCCCCCGCCGGGCCCCGAACCGCCCGGCCACTCGCCAGCGAAGGAGCCCACGTGAGCAGCGTCGACAGCTTCGGATCGAAGGGAACGCTCGAGGTCGGTGACGACTCGTACGAGATCTTCCGACTCTCCGCGGTCCCCGGTGTGGAGCGGCTGCCGTACAGCCTGAAGATCCTCGCCGAGAACCTCCTGCGCACGGAGGACGGCGCCAACATCACCGCGGACCACGTCCGCGCGATCGCCGGCTGGGACCCGACGGCGCAGCCCGACACCGAGATCCAGTTCACGCCCGCGCGCGTGATCATGCAGGACTTCACCGGCGTGCCCTGCGTCGTCGACCTCGCCACGATGCGCGAGGCCGTCGGTGACCTCGGCGGCGACCCGTCGCGGATCAACCCGCTGGCGCCGGCGGAGCTCGTCATCGACCACTCGGTCCAGATCGACGTCGCCGGCCGTCGGGACGCCTTCGAGCGCAACGTCGAGCTCGAGTACGAGCGGAACCGTGAGCGCTACCAGTTCCTGCGCTGGGGCCAGACGGCGTTCGACGACTTCAAGGTCGTCCCGCCCGGCACCGGCATCGTCCACCAGGTCAACATCGAGTACCTCGCCCGCGGCGTCATGGTCCGCGACGGGCGCGCGTACCCGGACACCTGCGTCGGCACGGACTCGCACACGACGATGGTCAACGGCCTCGGCGTGCTCGGCTGGGGCGTCGGCGGCATCGAGGCCGAGGCCGCCATGCTGGGCCAGCCGGTGTCGATGCTGATCCCGCGCGTCGTCGGCTTCAAGCTGACCGGCACCATCCCGGCCGGCGTCACGGCCACCGACGTCGTCCTGACGATCACGCAGATGCTGCGCCAGCACGGCGTGGTCGGCAAGTTCGTCGAGTTCTACGGCGACGGCGTCGCGTCCGTGCCGCTCGCCAACCGCGCCACCATCGGCAACATGAGCCCCGAGTTCGGCTCGACCGCCGCGATCTTCCCGATCGACGGCGTGACGATGGACTACCTGCGCCTGACCGGCCGGTCCGAGCAGCAGCTCGCGCTCGTCGAGGCGTACGCCAAGGAGCAGGGCCTCTGGCACGACCCGAGCGCGGCGTCCTACGTCGAGCCCGTGTTCTCGGAGTACCTCGAGCTCGACCTGTCGACGGTCGTCCCGTCGATCGCGGGCCCGAAGCGTCCGCAGGACCGGATCGAGCTGTCGGCGGCCAAGGAGTCGTTCGCGACCTCGATCCTCGACTACGTCGACCCGCACGAGGCCGCGTCGTTCACGGGTCTCGACGAGTCCGTCGCCGAGACGTTCCCCGCCTCCGACCCGATCGCCGCCGGCGAGCACGCCGACGGCTCCGACAAGCCCTCGCACGTCGAGGGCGGCGACTCGGCCCGGCGCCCGCACAAGCGCGTCCCGGTCACGCTCGCCGACGGCACGACGACCGAGCTGGACCACGGCCACGTCGTCATCGCGTCGATCACGAGCTGCACCAACACGTCGAACCCGTCGGTCATGCTCGCCGCCGCGCTGCTCGCGAAGAACGCGGTCGAGAAGGGCCTCACGGCCAAGCCGTGGGTCAAGACGTCGATGGCGCCGGGCTCGCAGGTCGTCACGAACTACTACGAGAAGGCGGGCCTCTGGCCGTCCCTCGAGAAGCTCGGCTTCCACCTGGTCGGCTACGGCTGCGCCACGTGCATCGGCAACTCCGGCCCGCTCGCGGACGAGATCTCCGCGACGGTCAACGAGCACGACCTGTCGGTCGTCTCGGTGCTGTCCGGCAACCGCAACTTCGAGGGCCGCATCAACCCCGACGTGAAGATGAACTACCTCGCGTCGCCGCCGCTCGTCATCGCGTACGCGCTGGCCGGCACGATGGACTTCGACTTCGAGAACGAGCCGCTCGGCACCACGGAGGCCGGCGAGCCCGTGTTCCTGCGGGACATCTGGCCCGCGCCGGAGCAGGTGCAGGCGACGATCGACGCGTCGATCGACCGCCAGATGTTCGAGTCGGACTACGCCGACGTCTTCGCGGGCGACGACCGGTGGCGGTCGCTGCCGACGCCCGAGGGCGACACGTTCGCGTGGGACGCCGAGTCGACCTACGTCCGCAAGCCCCCGTACTTCGAGGGCATGGGCGCGCAGCCGGAGCCGGTCACGGAAATCTCGGGCGCGCGCGTGCTCGCGAAGCTCGGTGACTCGGTGACGACCGACCACATCAGCCCGGCGGGCTCCATCAAGGCGGACAGCCCCGCGGGCCTGTACCTCGCCGAGCACGGCGTCGACCGCCGCGACTTCAACTCCTACGGCTCGCGCCGCGGGAACCACGAGGTCATGATCCGCGGGACGTTCGCGAACATCCGGCTGCGCAACCAGCTCGTGCCGGGCGTCGAGGGCGGCTTCACGGTCAACCACCTGACCGGCGAGCAGACGACGATCTACGACGCCTCCGTCGCCTACCAGGACGCCGGCATCCCGCTCGTCGTCCTCGGCGGCAAGGAGTACGGCTCGGGGTCGTCGCGCGACTGGGCCGCGAAGGGCACCCGCCTGCTCGGCGTGCGCGCCGTCATCACCGAGTCGTTCGAGCGCATCCACCGCTCGAACCTCATCGGGATGGGCGTGCTGCCCCTGCAGTTCCCCGAGGGCGAGACGGCCGACTCGCTCGGCCTGGACGGCACGGAGACCTTCGACATCGCGGGCGTCACGGCGCTCAACGAGGGCACCACGCCGCGCACGGTGAAGGTCACCGCGACGAAGGGCGACGGCTCGGTCGTCGAGTTCGACGCGGTCGTCCGCATCGACACCCCCGGCGAGGCGGACTACTACCGCAACGGCGGCATCCTGCAGTACGTGCTGCGCTCGCTCGTCGGCTGACGACGGCGCGGCGGACGGCCCGTCGGCCCCGGCATCCCCGGGGCCGGCGGGCCGTGCCGTTTCCCGGGTGCTCGCGTACGCCCGCGACCGACGGCCGCGCGCGTTGCCGTCAGCGCGCCGACCAGCCGCCGTCCGACGCGATGGTCTGGCCGGTCACCCACGCGGACTCGTCCCCCAGGAGCCAGGCGACGAGCCGCGCGACGTCCGTGGGCCGCCCCCAGCGCCCGCCGGGACTCGCGGCCGCGACGGCGGCCTGCGCGTCCGCATCGGCGTAACCGGTGTCCGTGGGACCGGGGTCGACGCAGTTCACGGTGATGCGGCGCGGGGCGAGGTGCACGGCGAGGCTCTTCGTCACGCCCTGGAGGGCGGCCTTCGACGTGACGTACGGCAGCTCGGCGGGCATGGCGCCGTGGTACTGCCCGGACGTGAACAGCACGATGCGACCGCCGTCGCGGGCGTCGTCGTGCTGCGCCGCGAACGCCTGCGCCAGCAGCAGCGTCGCACGCGTGTTCACCGCGTGGCAGCGGTCGAGCTCGTCGGCGGTCAGGTGCTCGAGGTCCTGCGCGGCGGAGCGCGCGTGGTTGGCGACGAGCGCGTCGACGTGGCCGAAGGCGTCCCGCGCGGCCCGGACCAGCGCGCCCGGTGCGTCGGGCGCGGCGAGGTCGCACGCGACGTGCTCCACGCGCCCACCGCCGGACCGCAGCTCGTCCAGGAGCGCGTCGGCACCACCGGCGTCCGCGCCCCACGGCTGCTCGGCGTCGTGCGGGGACCACGAGTGCAGCAGCACCGCCGCCCCGTCCGCCACCGCACGGCGCGCCAGGGCCGCTCCGATCCCGATCCGCCGGCTGGCACCGGTGATGACGACGACGCGGTCCTGCAGCGGCTGGGGGTGCACGGCGCGAGTCTGGGGCCGTCGGCCGCCCGTGGACGACCTCTTTACGGCTGCGCCGGTCAGCGCCGGTCCGCGGCGACCTGCGCCGCGGCGTGCCGGCCGACCGCGGCCATGAGCGGGTACTCCACCGGGTGGGCGAGCAGGACGGGGACGAGGGCGGCCGCCCAGGCGCGGGCGCGCACCCACGTGGCGTCGTCCCACCCGCGCAGCGCGTCGGTGCGGGCGCGGAACGCCGCGCGGCCCGTCGCGTCGAACGTGAGCCACGCCGTCGCGAGGTCGGACGCCGGGTCGCCGGAGGTGAGGTCGCCGAAGTCGAGCAGGCCCGCCAGGGCGCCGTCCCGGCTCACCAGGTTGCCGGGGTGCGGGTCGCCGTGCAGCCAGACCGCCGGCGCGGCCCACGGCGGGGCCGCGAGCCCGTCGTCCCACGCGGCCCGCAGCGCGTCGACGTGCGGGACGGCGTCGGTGAACCGGGGGGCGACCACCTCGTCGCGCTCGGCCAGCGGCACGCCGCGGTAGGGGTTGGGCGGGGCGTCGGCCGGCGCCGGCACGTGCAGGGCGGCCAGGGCGTCGGCGAGAGCCGTCGCCCACGCCGTGCGCGACGTGGGCTCCGTGGCCGCGGCGACGTCGCCGTGCAGCCACGGCACGACGCTCCACGTCCACGGGTAGCGGTCACCCGGGCGGCCGGCCCGCACCGGGACGGGCAGGGGCACCGGCAGGCGCCCGGCGAGCACCGGCAGCCACCGCTGCTCGCGCTCGACGAGCTCGGACGACAGCGCGCGCACCGGGAACCGCACCGCGAGGTCGTCGCCGAGCCGCCACGTGAGGTTGTCCCAGCCGTTGGTGCGACCGTGCAGGGGCAGGTCGGCGAGGTCGGGGTGCTGCTCGCGCAGGAGGGCCCGGGCGAGGTCCACGTCGACGTCGACCTCGATCAGCGGGTGCCGGGGGAGCGGCGCGGTCACGGGGTGACGGTCCGGGTGTCGTCCCACGGCACGGTCCAGCCGAGGGCGTCGAAGATGCCCGACAGCACGATCGCGGTGAAGCCCCACACGAGCACGTCGCCGTCCAGCTGGAACGCGGGCGTGCGCACGCGCCCGCGCCGGACGGGGTGCACGACGACCGCGCGTCGCGCCGGGTCGAGCAGGTCCGCCACGGGGGCACGGAAGACGTCGACGGCCTCGCGGTGGTCCACGGCCGCGACCGCCGACGGGCGCGTCCACCAGCCCACCACCGGCGTCACGAGGTTGTCGCTGACGGGCAGCGCGATCTCGGCCAGCTCTCCCAGGACGTCGACGCCGCTCGGGTCGAGGCCGGTCTCCTCGACGGCCTCGCGCAGCGCCGCACCGACCGGCCCGTCGTCGTCGGGGTCGATCCCGCCGCCGGGGAACGCGACCTGGCCGGGGTGGTGCCCGAGGGTCGCCGCGCGCCGCTGCAGCAGCACGTCGAGGTCGGCCGGCACGTGCCCGTCCCCGCGCCCGTGGGCCGGCACGGCGTCGAGCACGCCGAAGAGCACGAGCACCGCGGCCCGCCGCACGCGCGCCGGGTCCATGGCGAGGCCCGTCGGGTCGCCCGGCCAGCGCACGCCCGCGCCGACCATGCGACGCAGCTCGGCGCGCGCGTCCGGCGACGCGGTCACCCGCGCGCCCGCACCCGGTCGGCGAACGCGCCGAACGCCTTCTCGGCCGCCGGCACCAGCGTCGGCAGGTGCCGCGCGCCGGCCGCGCGGATCGCCTCCGCCTCGCCGTCGTCGAGGTCGCCCGTCATGTCCGGGGTGGCGAGCCACAGGTCGAGCATGGCCGTGTCGAGCTCGGGGTGGAACTGCAGACCGACGGCGGAACCCGCGCGGAACGCCTGCACCCGGGTGACGTCCGACGACGCGAGCAGGGTCGCGCCGTCGGGGAGGTCGACCTCGTCGGAGTGCCAGTGCAGGACGGTGGGACGCGCGCCGACCGCGCCGAGCGCCGCGACCACCGGGTCGTCCGCGACGACCTCGACCGGCGCGAAGCCGACCTCGTGCGCGGTGCGCCGGTGCAGCCCGGCGCCGAGCGCCAGGGCCAGCAGCTGCGCACCGAGGCACACGCCGAGGACGGGCACGTCGGCGTCGACCGCCGCGCGCAGCAGCGCGCGCTCGGCGGCGAGGCCGGGGTGCCCGGCGACGTCGTCGGCGTCCATCGGCCCGCCCATGACGACGAGGCCCGCCAGCCCGGCGGGGTCCGGCAGCCGCGGCTCGGGCAGGTCGAGGACCGTCCGCACGCGGTGCGGCACGCCGGCCAGCGCGCGGCCGATCAGCCCGGGGCCCTCGTGGGGTGCGTGCGTCAGCACGAGGACGGGTCGCGACCCGCCCCCGGGCTCGCGGACCGGCCCGGTCACCAGCCGTCCGGCAGCGGCCGGCCCTCGTCGTACCCCGCGGCGGACTGGATGCCCACGACGGCGCGCTCGTGCAGCTCCTCGAGCGTCGTCGCGCCGACGTACGTCGCGGCCGACCGCACGCCCGCGGTGATGTGGTCGACGAGGTCCTCCACGCCCGGGCGGCGGGGGTCGAGGTACATGCGCGACGACGAGATGCCCTCCTCGTACAGCGCCTTGCGCGCGCGGTCGAAGGCCGAGCCGCCGCGCGTGCGGGCGGCGACCGCGCGCGCCGACGCCATGCCGAAGGACTCCTTGTACAGGCGCCCCTGGCCGTCGGTGTGCATGTCGCCGGGGGACTCGTGCGTCCCGGCGAACCACGAGCCGACCATCACCTGCGAGGCGCCGGCGGCGAGCGCGAGCGCGACGTCGCGCGGGTGCCGCACGCCGCCGTCGGCCCACACGTGCCGCCCGAGCCGGCGCGCCTCGGCGGCGCACTCCAGCACGGCGGAGAACTGCGGGCGGCCGACGGCGGTCATCATCCGCGTCGTGCACATGGCGCCGGGGCCGACCCCGACCTTGACGATGTCCGCGCCGGCCTCGACGAGGTCGCGCACGCCCGCGGCGGTGACGACGTTGCCGGCGACGACCGGGACCTGCGGGTCGACGGCGCGGACCGCGGCGAGCGCGTCGAGCATCTTGCGCTGGTGGCCGTGCGCGGTGTCGACGACGAGCGTGTCGACGCCCGCCTCGAGGAGCGCGGCCGCCTTGGCCTTCACGTCGCCGTTGATGCCGACGGCCGCGGCGATGCGCAGCCGGCCCTGCGCGTCCAGCGCGGGCGCGTAGATCGACGAGCGGAGCGCGCCGACGCGCGTGAGGACGCCGACGAGCCGGCCGTCGCGCACGACGGGGGAGAACCGGCGCCGCTCGCGGTGCAGCTGCTCGTACGCGTCCTCGAGGCCGCGCGCGCCGTGCTCCTCCACGACCGCGAGGTCGAGCGTCGTCGGGTGGGGCGTCATCACCTGCTCGACCTGAGTGAAGAGGTCGACGCCGCGGCAGTCCGCCTCGGTGACGACGCCGACGGGACGCCCGTCGTCGACGACCACGGCGGCGCCGTGCGCACGCTTGGCGATGAGCGTGAGGGCCGCGTGCACGGTGTCGTGCGGGCCGACGACCGTCGCGGTCTCGACCACGGCGTGGCGACCCTTGACGTCGGCGACGACCTCGGCGACCACCTCGGTCGGGATGTCCTGCGGCAGGACGGCCATGCCGCCGCGGCGCGCGATCGTCTCGGCCATGCGGCGGCCGGCGACGGCGGTCATGTTGGCGACGACGAGCGGGACCGTGGTGCCCGTGCCGTCGGCGGACGTCAGGTCGACGTCGAAGCGGGAGGTGACCTCGGAGCGGGACGGGACGAGGAAGACGTCGCCGTACGTGAGGTCGGAGGTGGGCGCGTGGCCCGGGAGGAAGCGCATGGGTGTCCCCTTTCCGACGCAGTCTACCCGGCACGGGCCGGTCGGGACCGGCGCCGGTATCGTCCGGCGCATGCTCGTCGCGCTCACCGGCATCGGCCTGTCCGCGGCCGCGGGGCTCAACGCCTACGTGCCGTTCCTGGTCGTGGCGCTGCTGGCCCGCCTCACGGACGTCGTGCACCTGCCCGAGGCGCTCACGTGGATGGAGAGCTGGTGGGCCATCGGCGTGGGCGCGGTGCTGCTGCTCACCGACGTCGTGCTCGACAAGGTGCCGCTCGTCGACACGGTCAACGACGCCGTGCAGACGGTGATCCGCCCCGCGACGGGCGGCGTCGTCTTCGCCGCCACGGCGGCCGCGGAGGACCTCGAGGGCTCGACCTGGGTGCAGGACCACCCGTGGGTCGCGGTTGTGGTGGGCGTCGTCGTGGCCGCGCTGGTGCACGCGGGCAAGGCGACCGCGCGCCCGGTGGTCAACGCCACCACGGGCGGCGTCGGGGGACCGGTCGTCTCGACCGTGGAGGACGGCGTGTCGGTCGGCCTCAGCCTCGTGGCGGTCTTCCTGCCGGTGCTCGTGGTGGTGGTGCTGGGTCTGCTGGTCGCGGCGTTCGTGGTCGTCCTGCGCCGCCGGCGTCGCCGCGCGCAGCCCACGGGCCGGCCCGGGTCGCCGCCCGCCGTGCCCTGAACGGCGCCCACGCACCCCGGACCTGCACCGTGCCGCGACAGAGCCGCCACTGAGCCGACACTGAGGCCGCACGCCGGCGGGACGACCCCGCGCCCGCGGACGCCTAGACTGATCGGTCACTGAGGACGTCCCGTCGCCGCGCGGCAGGGTCGCCGCACCGGGAGGAGACCTCGTGGGACTGCTGGACCGCATCACGTCGCCGCAGGACGTGCGTGCCCTGCCCGCGGGCGACGTCGACCGCCTCGCCGCGGAGATCCGCGACTTCCTGGTCGAGCAGGTCTCCCGCACCGGCGGTCACCTCGGTCCGAACCTCGGCGTGGTGGAGCTGACGATCGCGATGCACCGCGTGTTCGAGTCGCCGCGCGACACCATGGTCTTCGACACGGGCCACCAGGCGTACGTGCACAAGCTGCTGACCGGCCGCCGCGACTTCTCGGCGCTGCGTCGCCGCGGCGGGCTGTCCGGCTACCCGAGCCGGGCGGAGTCCGAGCACGACGTCGTGGAGAACTCGCACGCGTCGACGGCGCTGTCGTGGGCGGACGGGATCGCCAAGGCGCGCCAGCTGCGCGGCGAGGCCGACCGGCACACGATCGCGGTGATCGGCGACGGCGCGCTCACGGGCGGCATGGCGTGGGAGGCCCTCAACAACATCGCCGCGGACGCGGACCGCCGGCTCGTCGTCGTCGTGAACGACAACGGCCGCTCGTACGCCCCCACGATCGGCGGTCTCGCGCAGCACCTCGACGCGCTGCGCACGACGCGGCGGTACGAGTCGATGCTGTCGTGGGGCAAGTCGACGCTGCGCCGCTCCGGCCCGCCCGGGCGGCTGGCGTACGAGGCGCTGCACGGCATCAAGAAGGGCATCAAGGACGTCGTCGCGCCGCAGGGCATGTTCGAGGACCTGGGCCTGAAGTACATCGGCCCGGTGGACGGCCACGACGAGCCGGCGGTCGAGACGGCCCTGCGCCGCGCGAAGGCGTTCGCCGGCCCCGTGATCGTGCACGTCATCACCGAGAAGGGCCGCGGCTACACGCCGGCCGAGCAGGACGTCGCGGACCGGTTCCACGCCGTCGACCGGATCCACCCCGAGACGGGCCTGCCGCTGGCGCCCTCCCGGTTCGGCTGGACCAGCGTCTTCGCCGACGAGATCGTGCGCATCGGCCGCCGGCGCCCCGACGTGGTGGCGATCACCGCGGCGATGCTGCAGCCCGTGGGCCTCGCGCCGTTCGCCGAGGAGTTCCCGGACCGCGTGTTCGACGTCGGGATCGCCGAGCAGCACGCCGCGACGTCGGCCGCGGGCATGGCGTACGGCGGGCTGCACCCGGTCGTCGCGGTGTACGCGACGTTCCTCAACCGGGCGTTCGACCAGGTGCTCATGGACGTCGCGCTGCACCGTGCCGGCGTCACGTTCGTGCTCGACCGCGCCGGCATCACCGGCAACGACGGTGCGAGCCACAACGGCATGTGGGACATGGCGATGCTCTCGGTCGTGCCCGGGCTGCGGCTCGCGGCGCCGCGCGACGAGGCGACGATGCGGGCGGCGCTGCGCACGGCGGTGGACGTCGACGACGCCCCGACGGTGGTCCGCTACCCCAAGGGCGCGATGGTCGACCCGGTCCCGGCGCTGGACGAGGTCGACGGCGTGGACGTGCTCGCGCGGCACGACGGCGAGGGCCGGCGCGTCCTCGTCGTCGGCGTCGGGCCCATGGCCACGACGGCGCTCGCGACCGCCGACATACTCGCGGGGCACGGGCTCGCGGTCACGGTCGTCGACCCGCGCTGGGTGCTCCCGGTGCCGGCCGCGCTCGTCAAGCTGGCGGGCGACCACGACCACGTCGTCACGCTCGAGGACGGGCTGGTCGACGGCGGCGTGGGCGCCATGCTGGGGCAGCGGGTGCGGGAGGCGAACGTCGTGACGCCGGTGCAGTCGGTCGGCGTGCCGTCGACGTTCCTCGACCACGCGTCGCGGGACGAGATCGTCGACGCGCTGCGCCTGCGCCCGCACGACGTCGCCGCCGACGTGCTCACCGCGCTCGCCGCCCACGGCTGACGGCTCGCCGCCCACGGCTGACGGCTCGCCGGCACGGCCGGCACGGGCCGGGACCGAGGTCCCGAGACATCCCACCACCGCGCTCCTAGCGTCGAGGTATCGACCCCGCCACACCAGGAGCGTCAGATGTCCCTCACCGCCGTGCCCCGCGACCGCAGCGACACCGCCGTACCGGCGGCCTGGCAGGGCTTCGTCACCGGTCCGTGGACCGACACCGTCGACGTCCGCGACTTCATCCAGCGCAACTACACGCCGTACACCGGTGACGCGAGCTTCCTCGCCGGCCCCACCGCCCGCACCACGGGCATCTGGGAGAAGCTCAGCGCGATGTTCCCCGCCGAGCGCGAGAAGGGCGTCCACGACGTCGACCCGACGACGCCGTCCACGATCACGTCCCACGCGCCCGGGTACATCGACCGCGACGAGGAGGTGATCGTCGGCCTGCAGACCGACGCGCCGCTCAAGCGCGCGATCATGCCGAACGGCGGCTGGCGCATGGTCCAGACGTCGCTGGAGACCTACGGCTACGAGGCGCCGCAGGAGATCGTCGACATCTTCACCAAGTACCGCAAGACCCACAACGACGGCGTCTTCGACGTGTACCCGCCGAACGTCCGCGCGGCGCGCAGCTCGCACATCATCACGGGCCTGCCCGACGCCTACGGGCGCGGCCGCATCATCGGCGACTACCGCCGCGTCGCCCTGTACGGCGTCGACGCGCTGGTCGCCGCGAAGAAGCTCGAGAAGGCGTCGCTCGACATGGAGCGCTCGGTCGAGGACGTCATCCGCGACCGCGAGGAGCTGGCGGAGCAGATCCGCGCCCTCGGGGAGCTCAAGCAGATGGCGGCGTCCTACGGCTTCGACATCTCCGAGCCGGCGACCACGGCGCGCGAGGCCGTGCAGTGGCTGTACTTCGCGTACCTGGCCGCGGTGAAGGAGCAGAACGGCGCCGCGATGTCGCTCGGCCGCACGTCGACGTTCCTCGACGTGTACCTGCAGCGCGACCTCGGGTCGGGCGCCCTCACCGAGGAGCAGGCCCAGGAGATCGTCGACGACTTCGTCATCAAGCTCCGGATCGTGCGGTTCCTGCGCACGCCGGAGTACGACAACCTGTTCTCGGGCGACCCCACGTGGGTGACGGAGTCCATCGGCGGCATCGGCGAGGACGGCCGGCCGCTGGTCACGAGGACGTCGTTCCGCTACCTGCAGACGCTGTACAACCTGGGCCCGGCGCCCGAGCCGAACATGACCGTGTTCTGGAGCGAGCGGCTGCCCGAGGGATTCAAGCGGTACTGCGCGCAGGTGTCCATCGACACCTCGGCCGTGCAGTACGAGTCGGACGAGCTCATCCGGGCCTCGTGGGGCGACGACGCGGCCATCGCGTGCTGCGTGTCCCCGATGCGCGTCGGCAGGCAGATGCAGTTCTTCGGCGCCCGCGTGAACCTCGGCAAGGCGCTCCTGTACGCGATCAACGGCGGCCGCGACGAGGTCACGGGCAAGCAGATCGCGCCGGTCACGGCCCCCGTGGACGGCGAGATCCTCGACTACGACGACGTGCTGGCGAAGTTCGACCGCACGATGGACTGGCTCGCCGAGACGTACGTCGACGCGCTCAACTGCGTGCACTACATGCACGACAAGTACGCGTACGAGCGCATCGAGATGGCCCTGCACGACCGCACGGTGCTGCGCACCCTCGCCTGCGGCATCGCCGGCCTGTCCGTCGTCACGGACTCGCTGTCCGCCATCAAGTACGCGAAGGTCCGCGCGCTGCGCACCGCCGACGGGCTCGTCACCGAGTACGCCGTCGAGGGCGACTTCCCGACGTACGGCAACGACGACGACCGTGCCGACGACATCGCGGTGTGGATCGTGCGGCGCTTCATGGAGAAGATCCGGGCGCTGCCGACGTACCGCGACGCGCTGCACACGCAGTCCGTGCTGACGATCACATCGAACGTCGTGTACGGCAAGGCCACCGGCTCGACCCCGGACGGGCGCAAGGCCGGCGAGCCGTTCGCGCCCGGTGCCAACCCGATGAACGGACGCGACACGCACGGCATGCTCGCCTCGGCGCTGTCGGTGGCGAAGCTGCCGTACGCGGAGGCGCAGGACGGCATCTCGCTGACCTCGTCGATCGTCCCGTCCGGCCTCGGCCGCACGAAGGACGAGCAGGTGGGCAACCTCGTCGGCCTGCTCGACGCGTACGTCCTGTCCTCGGGCTACCACATGAACGTCAACGTGCTGAACCGCGAGACGCTCGTGGACGCCATGGAGCACCCGGAGAACTACCCGCAGCTGACGATCCGCGTGTCCGGCTACGCCGTGAACTTCGTCCGCCTGACGCGCGAGCAGCAGCTCGACGTGCTGTCGCGGACCTTCCACGGCGCGGTCTGACCCCGGACGGCGGAGGCCATGATGACCACGACCACCACGGAGCGGGCCGGCGCGCCGGTCGTCCCGCTCGGCACGCCGCTGGTGGGCGGCTCGCACACCCGCACGCACGGTCACGGCACCGCCGGCCTCGAGCCCACGGAGACGGAGCGGGCGGAGCGGCTGGCGGCGGTCCGGGAGGGCCGGCTCGGGTCGGTGCACTCGTGGGAGCTCGTCACCGCGGTCGACGGCCCGGGCACGCGCCTGACGGTGTTCCTGTCCGGCTGCCCGCTGCGGTGCCTGTACTGCCACAACCCCGACACGATGGAGATGCGCCGGGGCACGGACGTCGCTTCCGACGAGATCCTCGCCAAGGTCGCCCGGTACCGCGGCGTCTTCCGCGCGACGGGGGGCGGGCTGACGATCAGCGGCGGCGAGCCGCTGATGCAGCCGGCGTTCGTGCGTCGCCTCGTGGCCGGCGCGGCCGCCATGGACGTGCCGGTCGCGATCGACACGTCCGGCTTCCTCGGCGCGCACGCGACCGACGCGATGCTCGACGACGTCGACCTCGTCCTCCTCGACGTGAAGTCGGGCCTGCCGGACACCTACCGCCGCGCGACGGGCCGCGAGCTGCAGCCGACGCTCGACTTCGGCCGCCGCCTCGGCGCCCGCGGCACGCGGATGTGGGTGCGCTTCGTCCTCGTCCCGGGCCTCACGGACGCCCCCGAGAACGTCGCGGCCGTCGCCGACCACGTCGTGTCGTTCGGGCCGGCGGTCGAGCGCGTCGAGGTGCTGCCGTTCCACCAGATGGGCCGCGACAAGTGGGCGGAGCTGGGCATGCGCTACGAGCTCGGCGACGTCGAGCCGCCGTCGCGCGGGGCCACGGAGGCGGTGCGGGACGTCTTCCGTGCGCGGGGGCTGACGACGTTCTGAGCGTCAGAATGCGCTGACGTCCGCGGGCGCGCGCTGCGGGCGGCTGAGGGTGCGCACGAGGGCCGCCTGGCCGTGCCGGCGCACCGCGAGGTCGGTGAGGGTGTGCAGCACCGGGACGACGGCGCCCGCCGGGAGTTCGGGCGTGGGCAGGTCCACGCTCGAGGCGAGGTCGTCGGCGTGCACGACCATCTCCAGCAGCCGCGTCACGAGGAAGTCGTCCGTGGCCATCGCCGCACCCGTCCACGGGACCAGGACCGTGCGCGCCGCGCCGGCGAGGGCGGCGTCGAGGCCGGCGAGGGTCGCCGCGAGCATGCCGTCGACCGCGGCCGGTCCCTCGGCGGCGGCCTCCTGCGAGCGGGTCCGGACCCCGACGTTCGACGGCCCGTCGAGGTCCTCCTGGATCCACACCGCGTTGCCGTAGTGCGCGTCGACGGTCACGAGCGGCGCGTCGGGCGCGGGCGCGGGTGCGGTGAGCACCTCGACGACGCGACGGGGCTGCAGGGCGAGGTGGTGTGCGAGCGCACCGACGCTCATGCCCGCGCAGGACGACTCGGCGTCCCACGAGTCGACGACCTCCGGCCGCGCGACGAGCGCGGCGACCTCGTGCGTCGCCGCCACGACGGCGGAGCGGTCGAGGGCGTCGGCGAACGTCAGGGGCGGCAGCGTCACGGTCACGGCGTCACCCTGGCGCAGCACCGCGCGCCGTCGCAAGCACGTCCTGGGAGGCCCTGGGCGGACACCCCGCCGCGAGGTCGCGGGAACGTGCCGAGGTCGCGGGGAGGACGGACGTGCGTCGACGTCAGCGACCGGGGACGTTCGCCACGCCGTCCGGGAGGAGGCGGCGGCCCAGCACGCGCTCGCTGTAGCCCGTGCGGTCCAGGTACGGCGTGATCCCGCCGAGGTGGAAGCCCCACCCGGCGCCGAGGATCATGCAGAGGTCGACCTGCTGCGGCGTCGCCACGACCCCCTCGTCGAGCATGTGCCCGATCTCGACCGTGAGGGCCGTGAGGACGGCGTCGAGCACGCCGGCCTCGTCGTGTGGCGTCCCCTGCGCCGGCGTCTCGCGCGCCGCGTCGAACACCGCCTGCACGGCCGGGTCGACGCGCTTGGGCAGCCCCTTGGCGGGCGCCGGCCGCACGACGGACGTGCCGTCCGCGACGAGCTTCTCGAGCCCGGGGGAGCGCGGGAACCGGTCGCCCAGGTCCTCGCGCAGCGACGTCAGCACGTGCAGCCCGACGGCCGGTCCGACGAGGTCGAACAGCTCGAACGGTGGCATCGGCAGGCCCAGCGGGTCGAGCGCGCGGTCCGCGACCTCGACGGGCGTGCCCTGCTCGACCGCCTCGACGATCTTCCCCAGCAGCAGCACGAGCAGCCGGTTGACCACGAACCCGGGCCGGTCCGCCACGAGGACGGCCGTCTTGCGCAGCGTCTGCGCCACGGCGAAGCCCGTCGCGAGCGCCGCGTCGGACGTGCGCTCGGCGCGCACGACCTCGACGAGCGGCATCGCACCCACCGGGTTGAAGAAGTGCAGGCCGACGACGCGCTCCGGGTGCTGCAGGTCGGCGGCCATGCGGGTCACGGACAGCGCGGAGGTGTTCGTCGCCAGCACCGTGTCGGGGCCGACGACCTGCTCGAGCTCCGCGAACACGCGCTTCTTCAGGTCGAGGACCTCGGTGACGGCCTCGATGACGAGGTCGCAGCCCGCGAACACCGACAGCTCGGTCGAGCCGGTGACGGACGCGGTGATGCGGGCACCCGCGTCCGACGTCATCCGGCCCGACGTGACGAGCCGCTCCACCTGCTGCCGCACCGCGGCGAGGCCGTGGTCGACGCGCGCCTGGTCGATGTCCCGCAGGACGACCGGCACGCCGAGCCGCTGCGCGAAGAGCACGGCGATCTGCGACGCCATGAGGCCCGCGCCGACGACGCCCACGCGCGTGACGGGCTGCGCGAGCGACCGGTCCGGGGCGCCCTCGGGCTTCTTGCCGCCCGACACCAGCCCGAACGCGTACACGCTCGCGCGCATCTCGTCGCTCATGATGAGGTCGGCGAGCGCCTCGTCCTCGGCGGCGTACGCCGCGTCGACCTCCGTGTCGCGCGCTGCGGCGAGCAGCTCCAGCGCACGGTACGGCGCCGGGCGTGAGCCGTGCACGGTCGCGTCCAGGCGCTCGCGGGCGGCGGCCGTGACCGCCTGCCACGTCGCCGCGTCGTCGAGCGGACGGCGCTCCACGACGACCGTGCCGTCGAGCACGCGCGCCGCCCACCGCACGGACTCCTCGAGGAAGTCCGCCGCGTCGAGCACGACGTCGACGAGCCCGGCCTGCGCGGCCTGCGCCGCCGTGTACGGCTTGTTCGCCGCGGGGCGCGTGAGCACGACCTCGAGCGCCTTCTCGATGCCGACGAGCCGCGGCACCCGGTACGCCCCGCCCCACCCGGGCACGAGCCCGAGACCCGTCTCCGGCAGCGCCAGCGCACGGACGTCGGCGGCGGCCGTCCGGTAGTCGCACGCGAGGGCCAGCTCGAACCCGCCCCCCAGGGCGGCGCCGTTGACGAACGCGAACGTCGGCACGCCCATGTCGTTCAGCAGCCGGTACGCGGCATGCCCCCCGCGCCCGAGCTCGAGCGCCTGCTCGCGGCTCGTCACGCCCGCGACCTGCGTGAGGTCCGCGCCGGCGGCCAGGTAGTACGGCTTGCCGGTGACGGCGACCGCGGCGACCTCGCCGGCGTCCACGCGCTCGCGGACCGCGGTGAGCGTGGCGGTCAGCTCCGCGACGCCCTGCGGGCCGAACGTCGTCGGCTTGGTGTGGTCGAGGCCGTTGTCGACCGTCACGAGGGCGAGCGTGCCGAGCCCACCGGGCAGGCGGACGTCGCGGACGTGCGCGTGCGTGACGCGCTCGGGGCGGGGTGCGGGCGTGCTCGTGCTCATCGCGCGTCCTCCGTGAAGTGGGGGTTCTCCCAGACGACCGTGCCGCCCTGACCGAGGCCGACGCACATCGTCGTCAGCCCGTAGCGGACCTCGGGGCGCTCCTCGAACTGCCGGGCGAGCTGCGTCATGAGGCGCACGCCGGAGGAGGCCAGCGGGTGGCCGACGGCGATCGCGCCGCCGTAGGGGTTCACGCGCGGGTCGTCGTCGGCGATGCCGAACGCGTCGAGGAACGAGAGCACCTGCACCGCGAAGGCCTCGTTGATCTCGATCAGCCCGATGTCGTCGATCGTCAGGCCGGCGCGCGCGAGCGCCTTCTCCGTCGCCGGCACGGGCCCCAGGCCCATGACCTCGGGCTCGACGCCCGCGTACGCGAACGACACCATGCGCATCCGCACCGGCAGCCCGAGCTCCTCGGCGACGTCCTCCGCCGCGAGCAGGCACGAGGCGGCGCCGTCGGTGAGCGGCGCCGACGTGCCCGCGGTGACGCGCCCGCCGGGACGGAACGGCGTCGGGAGCCCGGCGATCGCCTCGACGGTCGTGCCGGGACGCGGCGGCTCGTCGGCCGTCGCGAGGCCCCAGCCGTGCTCCGGGTCGCGCAGCGCGACGGGCACGAGGTCGGGGTCGATCCGGCCGGCGGCCAGCGCCGCGGCGTACTTCTCCTGGCTGGCGACGCCGTACGCGTCGGCGCGCTCGCGGGTCAGCCCGGGGAAGCGGTCGTGCAGGTTCTCCGCGGTGACGCCCATGTTGAGCGCGTCGGCGGCGACGAGCCGCTCGGCCATGAACCGCGGGTTCGGGTCGGCGTCGAAGCCCATCGGGTGGTGGCCCATGTGCTCGACGCCGCCCGCGATCGTGACGTCCTGCGCGCCGACGCCGATCGCGGCGGCGGTGGTGGTGACGGCGGTCATCGCGCCCGCGCACATGCGGTCGATCGCGAAACCGGGCACGGTCGGCGGCAGCCCGGACAGCATCGCGACGGTGCGGCCGAGCGTGAGCCCCTGGTCGCCCTGCTGCGTCGTCGCGGCGAGCGCCACGTCGTCGACGCGCTCCGGCGGCAGCTGCGGGTGGCGGCGCAGCAGCTCGCGGACGGTCTTCACGGCGAGGTCGTCGGCGCGCGTGTGGGCGTAGAGGCCGTCCTTGCGGGCGCGGCCGAAGGGGGTGCGCACGCCGTCGACGAACACGACGCGGCGGACGGTGGGCGGGGACGAGGTCGGCATCGGTCCTCCTGCGGGACGGCGGTGTCCGGTGGGCGCCCGGCGGGGCCCGGGGCGTGCAGGGACCATCGTCCCCGGACGCGCGAAGTTACTCAAGAGTAACAGCGGCTCCCCGCGCCGGCGGGGGACGACCGCGCCGGTCAGGGGGTCGCGAACGCCTCGGCCAGCCGCTCCGCGACGAGCTCGACCTGCCACTCGCGCGCGCCACCGGCCCGGAGCGCCTCCGCAACCGCGGCGGCGTCCGCCGGCTGCGGCGGGGACCAGCACACCCGGCGCAGGAGGTCCGGCTGCAGCAGGTTCTCGACCGGCACGGACCACTGCTCCGACAGGGCGCCCACCACGGTGCGCGCGGCCGTCAGGCGGCGGGCGGCCGCCGGGTCGCGGTCGGCCCACGCGCGCGGCGGCGGGGGACCGTCGCTCGCCGGGCCGCGGGCCGACGGCAGCGCGCTGTCGGGCAGCGCGACCGCGCGGTCGATCGCGGACTGCCACAGCGCGGCGCGCCGGCGCGTGCCCTTGCCGGCGAACGCCGGGAGGGCGACCAGCTGCCCGACGGTGCGCGGCAGCGCGTGCGCCGCGGCCACGATCGCCGCGTCGGGGAGCACGCGGCCGGGGGAGATGTCCCGCTCGCGCGCGTTCTTGTCGCGCGTCGCGTAGAGCTCGCGGACCACCGCGAGGCGGCGCGGCTCCCGCAGCGTGTGCAGGCCGGACACGCGGCGCCACGGGTCCGTCCGCGGCGCGGGGGGCGGTGCGAGCCGGACGGCCTCGAACTCCTGGCGCGCCCACTCCGCCTTGCCCTGCTCGGCGAGCCGCTCGGCGAGGACCTGGCGGACCTCCACGAGCACCTCGACGTCGAGCGCCGCGTACCGCAGCCACTCCGCGGGCAGCGGCCGGGTCGACCAGTCGACGGCCGAGTGCTCCTTCGCGAGCCCCAGGCCGAGCGTGTCCGCGACGACCGCCGCGAGGCCCACGCGCTCCATGCCGAGCAGCCGCGCGGCCAGCTCGGTGTCGAAGACGCGGCTCGGCCGCATGCCCTGCTCGGCGAGGCCGGGCAGGTCCTGGGACGCCGCGTGCAGCACCCACTCGACGCCGACGAGCGCCTCGGACAGCACCGACAGGTCCGGCAGCGCGACCGGGTCGACCAGCGCCGTGCCGGCGTCCTCGCGGCGCAGCTGCACCAGGTAGGTGCGCTGCCCGTACCGGTAGCCGGACGCGCGCTCCGCGTCGACGGCCACGGGGCCCGTGCCGGCGCCGAACGCCTCGACGACCGCGGCCAGGGCCGCGGGGGTGTCGACGACCGGCGGGACGCCCTCGGCCGGCTCGAGCAGCGGGACGACGGGACGCGCCTCCGGGTCCGGCCGCGCGTCGTCCGGACCGGGAACGCCGGGTGACGTGTCGAGGTCCATGACGTCCACCGTAGGCGACGGCGGGCGGACCGCCGCGCAGGCGGGTGACGCGTCGCCTGCGGCGTGCGTCACCGCCGTCGCGTCGGGCACCACCCCGCGGCGGGTCAGTCGATCAGCCGGTTGCGGATCGCGATGGCGACAAGCTCGGCGCGGTCGCCCGTGCCGAGCTTGCGCGAGATGCGCGCGAGGTGGCTCTTGACGGTGAGCGCCGACAGGCCGAGCTCCTCGCCGATGAGGCGGTTGGTGCGGCCCTCCGCCACGCGCGCCAGGACGCTGAGCTCGCGCGCCGACAGGTCCGCCACGGGGGCGGGCGGCGGCGGGGGCGTCGCCCGCACCGCCGACGCGACGTCGGTGCTCGCCGCGACGCCGCCGCGCAGGCCGCCCGCGAGCAGCGTGCGCAGCTCGGCGCGCCCGGCGCGACGGGCGAGGACGACGACGCGCGCGGCGCCGCGCCGGCGCAGCGTCCGCACCAGGGCCTCGCCCTCGCCGTCGCCAATCTGCGTCACCACGACGCACATGGGGTTGCGGGCCGGGGCCGCCTGGAGAGGCCGGCGGACCGTGGGGACCTGGGCGGCGCCGGGCGCGCGGCGGGCCGAGATCTCGCGGACGTCGCGTCGCAGCGGCTCGATGGTCACGCCCAGTGGATCGGCAGCCCGTCCGGGGGACTTGAGCGCCGGCCGGCTCCGGGGGCGCCGCGCGCCGGTCCGCGGGTGGGTTGCGGCGGGTCTGGGCGGATCTGCCCGCCGCCCCGTGTCCGTACCGCGGACGGCGGTCCCGCGAAGGGGTGACCGGACGAGGTCAGCGGCGCGGCAGCGGCACGACGCCGTCGGGCAGCGGCGGCAGCCCCGCCGCGGTGCACAGCAGCGTCGTCCACGCCGTCAGGTGCGGCGCCAGGTCCTCGTCCCACGCCGTCCACGACGCGCGGATCTCCAGCTCGGTCTGCTCCTCGCGCCGCTCGAGCGCGCCGAAGCTCTGCGACAGCACGCGCGTGACGGTGCCGCCGGTGGCGTGCGGGTCGACGCCCGCCGACGCGAGCGCGTCGCCGAACCACGTCCACGCGACCTCGGCGAGCAGCGGGTCGGCGCCGACCTCGGGCTCGAGGGCGGCGCGCACGAGCGTGACGAGCCGGAACGAGCCCTCCCACGCCTCCTGGCCCTGCGGGTCGTACAGCACCACGAACCGGCCCGACGCCAGGTCCTCGGCCGCCACGGAGCGGCGCGCCGTGCGGACCTCGGCGGTCAGCGCGGCGGAGTAGGGGGCGATGCGGGCGGGGCCGGGCACCTCGTCGAGGACGACCTCGGGGCGGACGGGCACCGCGCGCAGCGACCGCAGCGCCCGCACGAACTCGGCGGGGACGTCGTCGGGTCCGGCGGGGGTCACGCCGGTGAGAGTAGGGCGGCGGGCGTCGTCTCGACGTCCGGCACGCCGGAGGGTGCGCGCCGTTCGTCCGACTAGTCTCGACTCCCGTCACCGCACGTCCGCGTCGCGGCGCCGGCCCAGGGCCGGCGGGCGCGGGTGCACCCTCGCCTCGAAGGAGTCCCGTGATGTCTGTCCCCGCGTCTGACCTGGGCACCGCGCAGATCGGTGTGACCGGACTGGCGGTGATGGGCCGCAACCTCGCGCGGAACTTCGCTCGCCACGGCTACACCGTGGCCGTGCACAACCGCACCTTCGCCCGCACGCAGTCGCTGGTGGCCGAGCACGCCGCCGACGGCACGTTCGTGGCGACCGAGTCCATGGCCGACTTCGTCGCCGCGCTCGAGCGCCCGCGCAAGGTCGTCATCATGGTCAAGGCCGGCCCGGCGACCGACGCGGTGATCGACGAGCTCGTCCCGCTGCTCGAGCCCGGCGACATCGTCGTGGACGCGGGCAACGCCCACTTCCCGGACACGGTCCGCCGCGAGGCGGCGCTGCGCGCGCTCGGCCTGCACTTCGTCGGCACCGGCGTCTCCGGCGGCGAGGAGGGCGCGCTCAACGGCCCGTCGATCATGCCCGGCGGCACGCGTGAGTCCTACGAGTCGCTCGGCCCGATCCTCGAGGCGATCTCGGCCAAGGTCGACGGCGTGCCCTGCTGCACCTACGTGGGCCCCGGCGGCGCCGGCCACTTCGTCAAGATGGTGCACAACGGCATCGAGTACGCCGACATGCAGCTCATCGCCGAGGCCTACGACCTGCTGCGCAACGGGCTCGGCGCCTCGGCGAAGGAGATCGGCGAGGTCTTCGCGGCCTGGAACACGGGCGACCTCGAGTCGTTCCTCATCGAGATCACCGCCGACGTGCTGCAGCACGTCGACGCCGCGACGGGCCAGGCGTTCGTCGACGTCGTCGCCGACGCGGCCGAGCAGAAGGGCACCGGCCGCTGGACGGTGCAGAACGCGCTCGACCTCGGCGTGCCGATCACCGGCATCGCGGAGGCGACGTTCGCGCGCGCCCTGTCGGGCTCGGCACCGCAGCGCGCGGCCGCCCGCGGCGTCCTGCCGGCCGACACCGTCGCGTGGAACGTGCCCGAGCCGGGCCGGTTCATCGAGGACGTCCGTCTCGCGCTGTACGCCTCGAAGGTCGTCGCCTACTCGCAGGGCTTCGACCAGATCGCGGCGGCCTCGCGCGAGTTCGGCTGGGACATCGACCGCGGCGCGATGGCCCGCATCTGGCGCGGTGGCTGCATCATCCGCGCGAAGTTCCTCGACCGGATCACGCAGGCCTACGAGCGCGACGCGGACCTCCCGCTGCTGCTCGCCGACCCGTACTTCACGGAGGCCGTCGCGAACGGCGTGGCCGCGTGGCGGCGGGTCGTCGCCGCGGCGGCGACGCACGGCGTCCCGACGCCCGCGTTCTCCTCCTCGCTCGCGTACTACGACGGCGTGCGCGCCGAGCGCCTGCCGGCGAACCTCATCCAGGCGCAGCGCGACTTCTTCGGCGCGCACACGTACCGCCGGGTGGACCGCGAGGGCGTCTTCCACACCGAGTGGTCGGGCGACCGGTCCGAGACCGCCGAGTGAGCGGCCGTCGTCCCACGGGCGCGCAGGTCCCGCTGCCGGACCTGCTGCCCGTGGTCCTCGGCGGCGACATCGGCGCGTACAGCCTCGCGCGCACGTTCCACGAGGCGTACGGCGTCCGGTCGGTCGTCGTCCCGTCCGTGTCGACGGGGCTGACGCGGCACTCGCGCATCCTCGACGCGGTCGTGGAGCCGGGCATCGACGACGGCCCGACCGTCGTCGCCCGGCTGCGGGCGGTCGCCGCGCAGCACCCGGACCGCCGGCGCATCCTGCTCGGCAGCGCCGACTGGCTCGTGCGGACGATCGTGGAGAACCGGGCGCAGCTCGAGGACCTGTACACGATCCCGTACGTCGACGTCGCTACCCTCGACCGGGTCACGGACAAGGTGCTGTTCGGCGAGCTGTGCGCCGAGCTCGGCATCGACCACCCCGCGACCGTCGTGCACGACGTGCAGGCCGGCGGCACGCCCGACACATCGGCGCTGCGCTTCCCGGTCATCGCCAAGGCGGCCGACACCGCCGCGTACCACCTGGTCGAGTTCCCGGGGAAGAAGAAGGTCTTCACCGTCGACTCGCCCGCGGAGCTGGCGGACCTGCTCGAGCGCGTGCGCGTCTCGGGGTACCAGGGCCGGTTCGTCGTGCAGGACCTCATCCCGGGCGACGACTCGGGCATGCGGATCCTCACGTGCTACGTCGACGCCGACGGGAAGGTCCGGTTCTCGGCGTTCGGCCACGTGCTGCTCGAGGAGCACACGCCCGGCGCGCTGGGCAACCCCGCGGGCATCGTCACGGGGCACGACGCCGAGATCGCCGACCAGGCGCGGCGCCTGCTCGAGCACCTCGGCTGGCGGGGGTACGCGAACTTCGACCTCAAGTACGACCCGCGCGACGGGCGCACGGTGTTCTTCGAGCTCAACCCCCGGCTCGGGCGGTCGAACTTCTACATCACCGCGGGCGGGCGCAACACGGCGGAGCTGTACGTGCGCGAGCACCTGCAGGGCCTCGATCCGCTGCCGGACGGTGCGGCGGACCACCTCACCGCGCCGCACCTGTACACGGTGCTGCCGATGGGCCTGCTGCTCCGTTACGTCACCGACCCCGCCGTGCGGGCGCAGGTGCGCGGGCTGCAGCGCTCCGGCCAGGTGACGAACCCGCTGTGGTACGGGGCCGAGAACCACCCGCGGCGCCTCGCCTACCTGGCGGCGGCGCAGGTCAACCAGGTGCGCAAGTACCGCCGGTACCACCCGTGGCCGGCACGCGGGACGGACGCGTGAGCGGCGAGGTCGGGGTCATCGGCGGCGTGGGCCCGGCGGCCACCGTCAGCTTCCTCGACCTCGTCGTCCGGCACACGGACGCGGGCCGCGACCAGGACCACGTCGACATGGTCGTGCTCCAGCACGCGTCGATCCCGGACCGGACCGCCTACATCCTCGGCGACTCCGCGGACGACCCCGGTCCCGTGATGGCCGCGGACGCCCGGCGGCTCGAGGCGCTCGGCGTCGACTTCGTCGTCGTGCCGTGCAACACCGCGCACCACTTCACGGACGAGATGGCGGCGGCCGTGACCGTCCCCGTGCTCAGCATCGTGCACGAGACGGTCGACGAGGTCGCTGCGCGGCCGGGCACGTCGACCGTCGGGCTCCTCGCCACGAGCGGGACGCTCGCGTCGGGCGTCTACCAGCGGGCGGCCGAGGAGCGCGGGCTCACCGTCCTCGAGCCGGACGCGGACGACCAGCGCGTCGTGATGGGCATCATCTACGACCAGGTGAAGGCGGGACGGCCCGCGGACGTCGACGCGCTGCGGGGCGTCGCCGGGCGGCTCGCGGACCGCGGCGCCGACGTCGTCGTGCTCGGCTGCACCGAGCTGTCCGTCGTCGCGCTCGAGCACGACCTGCTGGCGGACCCGCTTCTCGTCGACTCGCTCGACGTGCTGGCGCGGCGCACGGTCGTACGGTCGGGCCACCGGCTACGGGACGACGCCACGGGTTGACGTGCGGGCGACGCACGAGGAGGGCGGGACCGTCACCGGTCCCGCCCTCCTCGCGTCGGCGTCCGGGACGTCAGCCCAGCTCGCTCGTCCCGCTGTACAGGTGCAGCACCGGGACGTGCAGCTCCTCGCGGGCGCGCGACGCCCAGTCGGTGTGGAACGTGTCCTCGACCAGGTGCGGGTACGTCACCACGACGACCTCCCGCACGTCGCCCCCGGCGACGGCCGTGCGCAGGGCGGGCAGCGGGTCGTCGTCGGTCACCTGGCCGCTCGCCTCGCGCCCGGCGGCGAGGAACGCGGCGACGCTGCCCGCGATCTGCTCCTCCGCCGTCGCACGGGCCTGCGTCCGGCTCGGCTCGCGGCCCAGCGCGCGGTCCCACGCCTCGCGCAGCTCGCCCAGGCTGAGCGCGTCGACGATCCACGGCACGAGGGGCCGGTCGGTGTCGGCGGGCACGAGCACGCGGTAGGTGAGCTCCTCGTCGGCGTGCAGGTCGAGGATGTGGCGGACGTCGGCGTCGGCGAGCGTGTCCTCGGTGAGGACCAGGATGGTGTCGGTCACGCGCCCGAGCCTACGGGCGCGCCCGCCGCGTCGCCGGTCGCGGCGTCGCCGCCCGTGACCGTGCCCGGCACGGCGCCGCCGGACCGGGCCGCGGCGAGGTCCCAGCGCGCGAGCAGCGTCCCGTCGGCGTGCAGGAGGTGCCGCAGACGCGCACCTGCCGGCGGGTCCGGCCGGTACGCGCCGTGCAGGAGCCCCGGCGCGCCCGGGCCCGCGAGCAGCGGGGTCGTCGTCAGGCACAGCTCGTCGACGAGCCCGGCGGCGAGCAGGTCGCCGAGCAGCGCCGGACCGCCCTCCGTGAGCACGTGCCGCAGCCCGCGCGCACCCAGCGCGGCGAGCGCCGCGGCCAGGTCCAGCTCGCCGTCCCGTGCCGGCACGGCGAGCACGCGGTCCGCGCCGACGGCGCGCGTCGCGGCGTCCTGTCCCTCGGGGCCCGTGACGACGAACGGCGGCCGGCCGCCGGGACGCACGTCGGCCGGCACGTCGCCGCGGCGGGTGACGACCGCCAGCGCGACCTGCGGGGCGCGGCCCAGCGCGGCGCGCGCGTCGCGCAGGTGGCCGGCCACCGGGATCTCGCGGTACCCCTCGGCGCGGACCGTCCCGGCGCCGACGAGCACGACGTCCGCCAGCGCGCGGAGCACGCGGAACAGCCGCCGGTCGGCCGGGCTGCTGATGGTCGCCGAGCGTCCGTCGGGCCCGACCCCGCCGCCGTCGAGCGTGCCCACCATGTTGGCCCGCACGTGCGGACGTCCGGGGCCCTCCGCGTCGGCGAACAGGGCGAGCAGGTCGGGCTCGCCGTCCCGCGGGGGCAGGGCGCCGGCGCGGTCGCGGGGGAGCAGGAGGTCGTAGGTGGGCGGCACGCCGTCAGGCTAGGGGGTCGCCGCCGCGGCCGGGACGCCGCCGAGGACCTCGGCGAGCGCCGCGACGCGGCCGACGACCACGACGGCCGGGTTGCGCACGCCGACCTCCGCGGCGCGGGCCGCGATGTCGGCGACGGTCCCGAGCGTGGTCCGCTGCGTGGGCAGCGTCCCGTCCTCCACGACGGCGACGGGCGTCGCCGGGTCGAGGCCGTGCGCGCGCAGGCGGTCCATGTGGTCGCCGATGCGGGCCACGCCCATGAGCAGCACGAGCGTGCCCTGCAGGCGGGCGAGCGTCTCCCAGTCCGTCGCGGCGTCGTGCGCCGAGACGATCGTCACCTGGCGCGCGACGTGGCGGTGCGTCACCGGGACGCCCGCGGCGGCGGGCACGGCGATCGCGCTCGTCACGCCGGGGACGACCTCGACCTCCACGCCGGCCTCGCGGCAGGCCTGGAGCTCCTCGCCGCCGCGGCCGAGGACGAACGGGTCGCCGCCCTTGAGCCGCACGACCCGCTGGCCGGCCTGCGCGCGCTCGACGAGCAGGCGGTTGATCTCGTCCTGGGTCAGCGTGTGCGCGTGCGGCGCCTTGCCCGCCTCGACGACCTCGACGCCGGCCTCGAGCTCCTCGAGCAGCGCCCGCGGCGCGAGCCGGTCGACGACGACGACGTCGGCCTCGGCGAGCGCGCGCCGGCCGCGTGTCGTGATGAGCCCCGGGTCGCCGGGCCCGCCGCCGACGAGCGACACGCGACCGGGCCCGGCGCGGTGCCGGCGCACGGGCAGCGCGCCGGCGTCGAGCAGGCCCTGCACGGCGGCGCGGACGGCGCGCGAGCGCCGCGGGTCGCCGCCGGCGGTGACCGCCACGGTGACGTCGCCGGCGCGCGCGACGGCGGGCGTCCAGGCGGTCGACGCGGTGGCGTCGTCGGCGCGCACGCACCAGGTGCGCGCGGCCTCGGCGTCGGCGGCGACGGCGTCGTCCGTGCGGCGGTCGCCCGTCGCGGTGTGCACGAGCCAGGCGCCGTCGAGGTCGCCCGTCGCGTACTCGCGGGGCTGCCAGCCGGCGGCGCCCGCGGCGACGAGGTCGGCGAGCTCCTCGCACAGCGCCGGCGCGACGACGTGCACGTCGGCGCCGTCGGCGAGCAGGCCGCGCGCGCGCCGGGCGGCGACGGGACCGCCGCCGACGACGACGACCCGCCGGCCCGTGACGTCGACGAGCAGCGGGTGCGACGCGGTCATATCCCCGCCCCGGCGAGCCAGTCGTCGTCCTGCTCGTCGGCGCGCACGGGCGCGAGCCGGTCCAGCAGCGTCGGGCCGACCATGCCGGCGGCGAGCGTGCTGCCGTCGGCGGGGTCGACGAGCAGGAACCCGCCCGTGCGACGGTGCGTGGCGTAGTCGTCGAGGACGACCGGCTCCGCCAGGCGGACCCGCACGCGACCGATCGCGTTGAGGCCGAGGGAGCGGGGCGCGGCGTCGGACGACGTGTCGGTGGCGTCGATGGTGCGGACGGTGTCGACCGGGTCCCACTCCTCGACGGTCAGCGTGTCGACGTCGAGGCGGGCGTCGACCTCGCGCAGCAGCGCCCGCACCGTGCGGGTGCCGGTGCGCACCAGCAGGCGCGCGCCCGCCACCGAGCGCCGCTCGGTGAGCCAGCAGACCGTGCCGACGAGGTCCTGGCCGGTGCGCACGTCCTCGGCCGCCGGCACCAGGACGTCGCCGCGCGCGACGTCGAGGTCGTCGGCCAGCCGCACCGTCACCGAGCGCGGGGCCTCCGCCTGCTGGAGCGGCCCGTCGAACGTGTCGATGCCGACGACCCGGCTCGTGCGGCCCGACGGCAGGACGCGCAGCTCGTCGCCGACCCGCACGACGCCCGACGCGACCTTGCCCGCGTACCCGCGGTAGTCCGGGTGCTCGGGCGTGCGGGGGCGGATGACCACCTGCACGGGCAGGCGCAGCGGCTCCGCGGCGGCGTCGCGCCCGACGGGCACCTGCTCGAGCAGCTCGAGCAGCGTCGGGCCGTCGTACCAGGGGGTGCGGTCCGACCGCAGGACGACGTTGTCGCCGTCGAGCGCGGACAGCGGGACCGCGTGCACGTCCGGCAGCCCGAGCACCCGCGCGTAGTCGGCGAACTCGCGGGCGATCGTCGTGAACGTCGCCTCGTCGAACCCGACGAGGTCCATCTTGTTCACGGCGAGCACGACGTGCGGGACGCCGAGCAGCGCGGTCAGCGCGGCGTGCCGCCGGGTCTGCTCGAGCACGCCCTTGCGCGCGTCGACGAGGACGATCGCGAGCTCCGCGGTCGAGGCCCCCGTGACCATGTTCCGCGTGTACTGCACGTGCCCGGGGGTGTCGGCGAGGACGAACGCGCGCCGCGCCGTCGAGAAGTAGCGGTAGGCGACGTCGATCGTGATGCCCTGCTCGCGCTCGGCGCGCAGGCCGTCGGTGAGCAGCGCGAGGTCGACAGCCGTGCCGTCGCCACCGCGGGCGCGGGTGGCCCGCTCGACGGCCGACAGCTGGTCCGCGAGCACCGACTTCGTGTCGTACAGCAGCCGGCCGATGAGCGTGCTCTTGCCGTCGTCGACCGAGCCGGCCGTGGCCAGGCGCAGCAGGTCCCGCTGCGCGTGGTCGGCGGCCCCGTCGACGGCGGGCGCCGGCCGGGCGTCGGTCGTGGTCTGCGTGCCCATCAGAAGTACCCCTCGCGCTTGCGGTCCTCCATGGCGGCCTCGGAGGCCCGGTCGTCGGCGCGCGTCGCGCCCCGCTCGGTGAGCCGGCTCGACGCGACCTCGGCGATGACCTCGGCCACCGTCGCGGCGTGCGAGTCGACCGCACCCGTGCAGCTCATGTCGCCGACCGTGCGGTAGCGCACGGTGCGGCGCTCGACGAGCTCGTCGGGCCGCGGACCGCCCCAGTCGCCGGCGGTCAGCCACATCCCGTCGCGGGCGAACACGTCGCGCTCGTGCGCGTAGTAGATCTCCGGCAGCGGGATCTCCTCGCGCTCGATGTACCGCCACACGTCGAGCTCGGTCCAGTTCGACAGCGGGAAGACGCGCACGTGCTCGCCCGCCTTGTGCCGCCCGTTGTACAGGTCCCACAGCTCGGGCCGCTGCCGGCGCGGGTCCCACTGCCCGAACTCGTCGCGCAGCGAGAACATGCGCTCCTTCGCGCGCGCCTTCTCCTCGTCGCGCCGCCCGCCGCCGAACACGGCGTCGAACCGGTGCGCGGTGATGGCGTCGAGCAGCGGGACGGTCTGCAGCGGGTTGCGCGACCCGCCGGGCGTCTCGACGACGCGGCCGTCGTCGATGGCGTCCTGCACGCTCGCCACGACGAGCCGCAGCCCGTGCTCGGCGACCGTCGCGTCCCGGTACGCGATGACCTCGGGGAAGTTGTGCCCCGTGTCGACGTGCATGACCGTGAACGGCACGGGCGCGGGCCAGAACGCCTTGCGCGCCAGGTGCAGCATGACGATCGAGTCCTTGCCGCCCGAGAACAGCAGCACGGGCCGCTCGAACTCGCCCGCGACCTCGCGCATCACGTGGATGGCCTCGGACTCGAGCGCGTCGAGCTGGGTGAGGTGGCCCGCGCCCACCGCGGCGGACGGGGTCGTGGTCGTCGTCGTCATGTGTGCAGCCCGCATTCCGTCTTGTTCGTGCCTGCCCAGCGTCCGGCCCGTGCGTCCTCGCCCGCCGCGACGGGCCGCGTGCACGGCGCGCAGCCGATCGACGCGTACCCGGCCTCGCGCAGGGGGTTGAGGACGACGTGGTGCTCGGCGACGTAGGCGTCGACGTCGTCCTGCGTCCAGGCCGCGAGCGGGTTGAGCTTCACCTTCGACCGCTTCGCGTCCCAGCCGACCACGGCGATGTCGCTGCGCGTGGGGGCGTCCTCGCGGCGCATGCCCGTCACCCACGCGGCGTACGGCGCGAGGCCGCGCTCGAGCGGCTCGACCTTGCGCAGCGCGCAGCACAGGTTCGGGTCGCGCTCGTGCAGGCGCGGGCCGTGGGCGGCGTCCTGCTGCTCGACGGTGAGGAGCGGCAGGACGGTCCGCAGCCGCACGTCGGTGAAGTCGGCGTAGTAGTCGCGCGTGCCGATCGTCTCGGCGAAGTGGTAGCCCGTGTCGAGGAAGATCACGTCGATGCCCGGCACGGCCTTCGCCGCGATGTCGACGAGCACCTCGTCGCCCATCGAGGACGCCACGACGAGGTCGCGGCCGAACCGGTCGGCCGCCCAGCGCAGGATCTCCGCCGGGTGCGCGCCCTCCAGGTCGCGGCCGGCCTGCTCGGCGAGGGCGCGCAGCGCGTCGGGGGACAGGTCCGTGACGGGCCCGGTCGCGGCGCTCACCGTGCACCCGCCAGGCCGACGAACCGCAGCGCGAAGACGCGTGCGCACGTGCGGCACTCCCACTCGCCGTGCCGCTCCCCGGCGGGGAAGAGGTCCTCGCCGGCGCAGAACGGGCAGTAGTAGGGCACCGCCCGCTGCCCGGAGCCGTCGCCGCTCATCGCAGGTCCTCCTCGTCCGCGCGCTGCGCCCACTCGGCGAACAGCTCGCCGTCCAGGCGCTGCTCGTCGTACCGGCGCGTGACGCGCTCGACGTAGTCGGGCAGCTCGGTGGCGGGCACGCGCAGCCCGCGCAGGGTGCGCCCGAGGCCGCTGGTCAGACCGAGGCCGCCGCCGAGGTGCACCTGGTACGCGTCGGTCCCGTCCGGTGCGAGGACGCCCTTGAGGCCGATGTCGGCCACCTGGATGCGGGCGCACGAGTTCGGGCACCCGTTGAGGTTGATGGTGATGGGCTGCTCGAAGTCCGGCATCCGGCGCTCGAGCTCGTCGACGAGCGCGGCCGCCCGCGCCTTCGTCTCGACGATCGCGAGCTTGCAGAACTCGATGCCCGTGCACGCCATCGTCCCGCGGCGGAACGTGGACGCCGCACGCACCCGCAGGCCGACGGCCTCGAGGCCTGCGACCAGCGCGTCGACCCGCTCCGGCAGCACGTCGAGCACGACCAGCTTCTGCTCGACCGTGAGCCGGACGCGGTCGGAGCCGGCGGCCTCCGCCAGGTCCGCGACCTGGGCCAGGAGCGGGCCGGACACGCGGCCCACGGTCGGCGCCGCACCCACGTACCGCAGGCCGTCGACCTGCTCGTGCACGCCGACGTGGTCGCGCCGGCCGGACGGCGGCGGGGGCGGCTCGGGCCCGTCGGGGAGGGCGTACCCGAGGTACTCGCGCTCGAGCACGTCCCGGAACACCTGCGCACCCCAGTCGGCGACGAGGAACTTCAGGCGGGCGCGGTTGCGCAGGCGGCGGTAGCCGTAGTCGCGGAAGATCCCGGTCACGCCGGCCCACACCTCGGGCACCTGCGCGAGCGTGACGAACGCGCCGAGCCGCACCGCCAGCTTCGGGTTCGTCGACAGCGCCCCGCCCACCCACAGGTCGAAGCCCGGCCCCAGCTCGGGGTGCACGACGCCGACGAACGAGACGTCGTTGATCTCGTGCGCCACGTCGTGGTGCGGCGAGCCGCTGATCGCGGTCTTGAACTTGCGCGGGAGGTTGGAGAAGGCGGGGTCGCCGATGAACCGGCGCGTGATCTCCTCGACGGCGGGCGTGCCGTCGATGATCTCGTCCTTCGCGACCCCGGCGACGGGGGAGCCGAGCACGACGCGCGGGGTGTCGCCGCAGGCCTCCTGCGTGCTGAGGCCGACCGCCTCCAGGCGGCGCCAGATCTCGGGGACGTCCTCGATGCGCACCCAGTGCAGCTGGATGTTCTGCCGGTCGGTGATGTCGGCGGTGCCGCGCCCGAAGGTCGTCGAGACGTCGGCGATCGCCCGCAGCTGCGGCACGGACAGCGCGCCGCCGTCGCAGCGGACGCGCAGCATGAAGTACTCGTCGTCGAGCTCGTGCGGCTCGAGCGTCGCGGTGCGGCCGCCGTCGATGCCGGGCTTGCGCTGGGTGTACAGGCCCCACCAGCGCATGCGGCCGCGCAGGTCCTCGCCCGGGATCGACGCGAAGCCCTCGCGGGCGTAGACGGTCTCGATGCGGTGCCGGACGTTGAGGCCGTCGTCCTCGGCCTTGAACTTCTCGTTGGCGTTCAGCGGCTCGCGCTGGCCGAAGGCCCACTGGCCCTCGGGGCGCTTCGGGGGAGCCACGACGGGTGTCTGCGCCACGGGGCGCCACCTTTCGGGAGGATCTCGGGGCGTGCTCGCGCGTCCGCACGACGGGGGAGTCGTGTGCACCGGACGCGGACCACGCGCCCGTGCAGGAGGGGACGGGGCGGGGTCAGCGGTTCCGCGGACAGCACGCGCACGGGACCGCGGCGGCGCGACAGCACCGACACATGAGGGTCGTCCCGTGGAAGATCACGGCACGAGAGTGTCACGAGCTGCCGTGACCGGGCACCAGTTGTCCGGATGGCGGAACGCCCATCCGCATGCCGGACACATGTCCAGGGGTGCCGGACGTGCACCGGGACGGCCGGGCTCGCGGGGCCGCCGTATCCTCGACGCCGTGCCCACCCCCTCGCTGACCGCGCGGCAGCCGCACGTCCCCACGGACCGGCTCCTCGCCGAGCTCGTCCCGCCGCGGCACTTCGCCCGCGAGTCGTTCGACACCTACGAGCCGGACCCCGCGCACGCGTCGCAGGCCGAGGCCGTGACGCGGCTGCGCGAGGTCGCCGACGTGCTCGCGCGCCCGGCCGGCCGGTCGGGCTGGTTCGGCCGCCGTCGGTCCGCGGCCGCGCCGGCCGTCTACCTCGACGGCGGGTTCGGCGTCGGCAAGACCCACCTGCTCGCGTCCCTCGCGCACGCCGTCGGCACGGAGCAGGCCGCGTTCGGGACGTTCGTCGAGTACACGAACCTCGTGGGCGCGCTCGGCTTCGGCCCGACCGTCGAGGCGCTCGGGTCCCGTCGGCTCGTCTGCATCGACGAGTTCGAGCTCGACGACCCCGGGGACACCGTCCTCATGTCCCGCCTGCTGCGCGAGCTCGCCGACCGCGGCGTCGCGCTCGCGGCCACGTCCAACACCCTGCCGGAGTCGCTCGGCGAGGGCCGGTTCGCCGCGGAGGACTTCCTGCGCGAGATCCAGGCGCTCGCCGCCCGGTTCCAGGTGCTGCGGATCGACGGCGAGGACCACCGGCAGCGGGCCGCGACGACCCACGCCGCGACCGTGCCCGAGACGCGGCTGCGCGACGTCGTGGGGTCCCGCGACGACGCGACGCTCGACGACCTCGCCGCGCTGCTCGAGCACCTGTCCCGCGTGCACCCCAGCCGGTACGGCGCCCTGCTCGACGGGGTCGGGCTCGTCGCGCTCACCGGCGTGACGCCCGTCGACCGGCAGGACGTCGCCCTGCGCCTCGTCGTCCTCGTCGACCGCCTCTACGACCGGGACGTGCCGGTGCTCGTGGCCCGCGAGGGCGTCACCGACGCGGGGCTCGACCTCTTCACGCCGGAGATGCTGCGCGGCGGCTACCGCAAGAAGTACTACCGCGCGCTGTCCCGGCTCGGCGCGCTCGCGGCCGAGGGCGCGGCGCTCGCCGCGGAGCGCCCCGCCGCCTGAGGCCGCACGCCACGCACGCCGCAGGGGCCCGCAGCCGGTGGCTGCGGGCCCCTGCGCACGGGAGCGCGGGCGTCGGTCCGCCGGGCGTCGGCCGCCGGGCGTCGGCCGCCGGCGGGCGGGTCAGGCGAGGACGACGACGCTGCGCGCCGGCACCTCGACGACGACCGGGCCGTCCGCGTGCTCCGGCGGCTGGACCGCCCCGCCGTCCCACGCCGCGCGGACCGCGACCGGCGCGGACAGCGGCACGGGCACGGCGGCCGGCTCGTGCGCGAGGTTGAGCACGACCCGCGCGCCGCCGCGGTGCAGGACGAGCGCACCCTGCCACGGACCGTCGCCGGTCCCCTCGACGGCGTGCACGTCCAGCGCGGTCCGCGACCGGTCGCCGGACGCGAGGTCCGGGACCTGGCGGCGCAGCGCGACGAGCTCGCGGTACCAGTCGAGCAGCCGCGCGTGCTCGGGGCGGGTCGGCTCCGACCAGTCCAGGCGGCTGCGCTCGAACGTCGCCGGGTCACCCGGGTCGGGCACCTCGATCTCGCCGCCGTACAGGTCCTCCCAGCCGTGCCCGCCGAACTCCTTCGTGCGCCCCTCGCGGACCGCCTCGGCGAGCTCCGGCTCGGGGTGGTCGGTGAAGTACATCCACGGCGTGCGCGCCCCCCACTCCTCGCCCATGAACAGCAGGGGCGTGAAGGGGGAGAGGAGCACGAGCGCCGCCTGGGCGGCGAGCCCGCCGGCGTCCACGCGCGACGACGGCCGGTCGCCGAGCGCGCGGTTGCCGACCTGGTCGTGGTTGGCGTCGAAGACGACGAACCGGTGCCCGTCCACGTCGTCCGGCACGGGGCGGCCCCACGGCTCCCCCCGGAACGTCGACAGGTCGCCCGTGTGCACGAACGCCCCGGTCAGCGCGGTGCGCAGGGTCTCCGGCGCGCCGAAGTCGACGTAGTAGCCGTGCCGCTCGCCCGTGACGAGCGCGTGGATGCTGTGGTGCACGTCGTCGGCCCACTGGCCCGTCATGCCCCAGCCGCCCTCGGACGTGGGCGTCACCGACACCACGTCGTTGAGGTCGGTCTCCGCGACGAGGGACAGCGGGCGGCCGAGCTCGGCCGACAGCGCGGCGACCTCGTCGGAGAGCTGCGCGAGCACGTGCCGCTCGGACTCGTCGACCAGCGCGTGCACGGCGTCGAGGCGGAAGGCGTCGACGTGGAAGTCGCGCGCCCAGCGCAGCACGCTGTCGACGATCCACCGCCGCACGTGCTCCGCGCCGTCCTGGTCGAGGTTGATCGCGGCGCCCCACGGCGTGTGGTGCTCCTCGGTGAAGTACGGCCCGAACTCGTGCAGGTAGTTGCCGGACGGGCCCAGGTGGTTGTGCACGACGTCGAGGCAGACGGCCAGCCCGCGGGCGTGGGCCGCGTCGACGAACGCCTGCAGCGCCTCGGGGCCGCCGTACGGCTCGTGCACCGCCCACAGCGCGACGCCGTCGTACCCCCAGCCGTGCCGCCCGTTGAAGGCGGCGACCGGCAGCAGCTCCACCACGTCCACGCCGAGCGAGACGAGGTGGTCGAGCCGCTCGGTCGCCGACGTGAGCGTGCCGCCGTCGGTGAACGTGCCGGCGTGCAGCTCGTAGAACACCTTGCCGCGCACGTCGACGCCGCTCCAGCCGTCGTCGGTCCACGCGAACCGGCCGGCGTCGAACACCCGCGCCGGGCCGTGCACGCCGTCGGGCAGCCACGCGGCCCGCGGGTCGGGGCGTGCCGGGCCGCCGTCGAGCGCGAACGCGTAGTCGGTGCCGTGCGGCAGGTGGACGTCGGCGCGCCACCAGCCCCGGCCGGCGGCGTCCATGGGGATGCGCACCCCGGCGCCGCGCGCGTCGGCCCGTGCACCGGCCACGTCGAGACCGTCGGGCGCCCCGGAGGGCAGCACGAGGTCGACGCGCGCGGCGGCGGGCGCCCACACCTCGGGGACGTACGTCATGTCACTCCTCGTCGTGCACGAGCAGGGCGACGGGCAGGCGCTCCAGCAGGTCGGAGACCCGCTGCACGCCGCCCGGCACCGGGCGGTCGGTGAGGACGTCGTGCCACGTGCCCTCGGGCAGCGCGACGGTGTGGTCCGCCCAGCCGCCGAGCCGCTCGACGGCCGCCGCGAGCCGCGTCGCGACGACGGCGACGCGGGGCTGGCCCGCGACCGTGCGCGCGTACGTCAGGGTGTGGCCCGACGAGTGCGGCAGCGGGACGAAGCCGGCCTCCGGCCCGACGAAGGCCTCGGGCAGGTCGCGACGCAGGCGCACGGCGCGCGACGTCACGAGCAGCTTCTCCTCGGCGAGGGTCCGCGGCACGGCGCCCGCGTCGAGGCGCGCGAGCCGTGCGGCGAGCGCGTCCGCGTCGACGGGCCGGCGGTTGTCGGGGTCGACGAGCGAGAGCACCGGCACCTCGGTGCCCTGGTACACGTCCGCGACGCCGGGCAGCGTCAGCTGCACGAGCTTGGTGCCGAGCGTCGCCGCCCGGACCGCCTCGTGGGTGCGGGCGTCCCAGTCGGCGAGCAGCCCGCGCACGCGCGGGTCCGCGGCCGCACGGGTCGCGGCGGTCAGCACCGCCTCCTCGTACGCCTCGTCCGGGGCCGTCCACGCCGTGCGCGACTTCGCCTCCCGGATCGCCTTGGTCAGGTACTCGACCAGGCGCTCCTCGTCGATCGGCGCCTCGCCGTCCCACGTGCCGACGAGCGTCTGCCACAGCAGGTACTCGGTGCGCCCGTCGAGCAGCGCACCGCGGTACCCGGCCGTCGCGCGGCGCAGGTCCTCGACGAGGTCCGCCCACTCGGTGGGGAGCTCCGACAGCACGCCGATGCGGGCACGGGTGTCCTCGCCGCGCTTCGTGTCGTGCGTCGACAGCGTCGTCATGCCGAGCGGGGTCGCCACCTGGGCGCGGGACGCCCACGCGGCCAGGTCGGTCGGCGTGAACGCGAACCGGGCGGGCTCGCCGCCGACCTCGCACAGCGCGACGAGGTGCGTCCAGCGGTAGAACGCGGTGTCCTCGACGCCCTTCGCCATGACGGCGCCGCACGTCTGCTGGAACCGGACGGCCAGCTCGTCGCGCCGCGGGTCGCGCGTGCGCCCGGCCGACCCGACCTCGCGCCCGAGCAGCAGGTCGACGAGCACCTGCACGGTCTCGTGCCGCTCGGCGGGGAGCCGACGCCGCGCGCGCCCGGCGGCCGCCTGCATGACGGCGACCTGCTCGTGCGACGGGACCTCGCCCGGCACGACGTACGCGCGGTAGCGGTCGAACGCGACGAGCAGCTCGACGAGGCACTCCTCGATCGAGCGCCACGTGTGGTCGCGCAGGCGCAGGTCCTCGTGGCAGATCTCCGCCGCGATCGTGGTGAGCCGGTGCACCTCCGCGTAGAGGGGACCGTCGACGATCTGGCGCTTGGCCTCGTCGACGAGCCGCTCGAACGCGTCGGGCTCGTCCCCGGTGTACCGGTGCATGAGCGCGCCGAGGCGGCCGGCGCCGCCGGGGTCGGTGAACGTCTGCTGGATCCGCCACAGCGCCTCGTAGCCGGTGCTGCCGGCCGTGTCCCAGTCGCCCGGGAGCTCCTCCTCGCCGGCGAGGATCTTCTCGACGACGACCCACGCGCCGTCCGTCGCCTCGCGCAGGCGCGCCAGGTAGCCGGCCGGGTCCGCCAGGCCGTCGGGGTGGTCGATGCGCAGGCCGTCGATCACGCCGTCGCGCAGCAGGCGCAGCACGAGCGCGTGCGTCGCGTCGAACACCTCCGGCTCCTCGACGCGGATCGCGACGAGCGTGCCGACGTCGAAGAACCGGCGGTAGTTGAGCTCCTCGTCCGCGACCTTCCAGTACGCGAGCCGGTAGTGCTGCCGCTCGACGAGCTCGCCGAGCGGGAGCGACTCCGTGCCGGCGCGGACCGGGAACACGTGGTCGTGGTACCGCAGCACCCACGTGGTCCCGACCCCGGGGACGTCCTCCTCGACGAGCCGCAGCTCGTCGCGCGCCAGCACGGCGCCGATGCGGTCGCCGAGCACCGGCATGAGCACCGCGCCGTCGCCCGCCGACCAGTCGACGTCGAACCACGACGCGTACGGCGACTCCGGGCCGTCCGTGAGCACGGACCACAGCGCGCGGTTGTGCCACACGGGCGTGGGCACCGCCATGTGGTTGGGGACGATGTCGAGCACGAGCCCGAGGCCCGCGTCGTGCGCGGCGTCGGCGAGCCGGCGCAGGCCGCCCTCGCCGCCGAGCACGGGGGAGACCTCGTCGTGGTCGACGACGTCGTAGCCGTGCGTCGAGCCGGGTGCGGCCGTCAGCACGGGCGAGAGGTAGACGTGCGTGACGCCGAGCGACGCGTAGTACGGCACGCGGGCGGCCACGTCGTCGAACGTGAGGTCCGCGCCCAGCTGGACGCGGTACGTCGAGACGGGGACGCGGTGCGGCGGCCGGACGAGACGCCGTTCGGGCGTGCTCCAGGTCTCGGTCACTGCAGGCCGCCGTTCGCGCGTGCGGCGCTCGCGGCCGACGGCGGCGCACCGGTGCCCGGTCCGCCCGGCGTCTCGGTCATCGGCGGGCGCGTGAGCACGACCATCGAGCGCGGGGCGATGTCCAGCGTGCCGCGCGCCGCGATCTCGGTGCCCGGGGCGACCGTCGTGTCCGTGTCGAGGAGCGCCGTCCACGTCGCCCCGTACTCGTCCGCCGGCAGCTGGAACTGGCGCTTCTCCCAGTGGCCGTTGAACAGCAGCAGGAAGCTGTCGTCCACGACGTCCTCGCCACGCATGTCGGGCTCCGCGATGGCGTCGCCGTTGAGGAACACCTGGACGGCGAACGCGTGGTCGGCGTGCCACGCGGCGTCCTCCATGTGCTCGCCGCCCGGCGAGAGCCACGCGATGTCGTGCAGGTCGGACTCGCCGCCGTGGTCGGGGGAGCCCGCGAAGAACCGGCGCTGGCGGAAGACCGGGTGGTCGCGACGCAGGCGGACCAGGCGGCGCGAGAACTCGAGCAGCGCCAGGCGCTCGTCGTCGAGGTCCCAGTCCATCCAGGTGATCTCGTTGTCCTGGCAGTAGCCGTTGTTGTTGCCGCCCTGCGTGCGCCCGATCTCGTCGCCGTGCGCGATCATCGGCACGCCCTGGGACAGCAGCAGCGTGGCGAGGAAGTTGCGCTGCTGGCGCGCGCGCAGCCGGGTGACCTCGGGGTCGTCCGTGGGGCCCTCGACACCGCAGTTCCACGACCGGTTGTGGCTCTCGCCGTCGCGGTTGTCCTCGCCGTTCGCCTCGTTGCGCTTCTCGTTGTAGGACACGAGGTCGGCGAGCGTGAACCCGTCGTGCGCGGTCACGAAGTTGATGCTCGCGATGGGGCGGCGGCCCGTGTGCTCGTACAGGTCCGACGAGCCCGACAGCCGGCTGGCGAACTGCCCCAGCGTCTGCGGCTCGCCGCGCCAGAAGTCGCGCACGGTGTCGCGGTAGTCGCCGTTCCACTCGGACCACAGCGGGGGGAACCCGCCGACCTGGTAGCCGCCGTCGCCGAGGTCCCACGGCTCGGCGATGAGCTTCACCTGGGAGATGACCGGGTCCTGCTGGACGATGTCGAAGAACGCCGACAGGCGGTCGACCTCGTGGAACTGCCGGGCGAGGGTCGCCGCGAGGTCGAAGCGGAAGCCGTCGACGTGCATCTCGGTCACCCAGTACCGCAGCGAGTCCATGATCAGCTGCAGCACGTGCGGCGAGCGCATGAGCAGCGAGTTGCCCGTGCCGGTGGTGTCGAAGTAGTGCGCCGGGTCCTCGTCGACGAGCCGGTAGTAGCTCGCGTTGTCGATGCCGCGGAAGCTCAGCGTCGGGCCCAGGTGGTTGCCCTCGGCGGTGTGGTTGTAGACGACGTCGAGGATGACCTCGATGTTCGCGTCGTGCAGCGCCTTGACCATCGACTTGAACTCCTGGACCTGCTGGCCCGAGCTCGCGAGCGAGGAGTAGGCGTTGTGCGGCGCGAAGAAGCCGATCGTGTTGTAGCCCCAGTAGTTGGACAGCCCGCGCTCCTGCAGCGTCGGGTCGTTGACGAACTGGTGCACCGGCATGAGCTCGATGGCCGTCACGCCGAGGCTCGTCAGGTGCTCGACCACCGCGGGGTGCGCGATGCCGGCGTACGTGCCGCGCAGCTCCTCGGGCACCGCGGGGTGCAGCTGCGTGAGGCCCTTGACGTGGGCCTCGTAGATGACGGACTCGTGGTACTGGTGCTGCGGCGGGCGGTCGTGGCCCCAGTCGAAGAACGGGTTCACGACGACCGACGTCATCGTGTGGTCCTTCGAGTCGTCCTGGTTGCGCTCCTCCGGCGCGTCGAACCGGTAGGAGAACAGCGACGCATCGCCGTCGATCTGCCCGTCGATGGCCTTCGCGTACGGGTCGAGGAGCAGCTTCGAGGGGTCGCAGCGGTGACCCTGCGCGGGGTCGTAGGGTCCGTGCACGCGGAACCCGTAGCGCTGACCGGGGGCGAGTCCGGGCACGTAGCCGTGCCACACGAAGGCGTCGACCTCGGGGAGGTCCACGCGGGTCTCGGTGCCGTCGGGGTCGATGAGGCACAGCTCGACGCGCTCCGCCACACCGGAGAACAGGGCGAAGTTCGTCCCCGTCCCGTCGTAGGTGGCGCCGAGGGGGTAGGGGCGTCCGGGCCAGATCTGCATGGGGGACAGCGTGCCAGCGAGGACCCGGCTCGGCCCGTCGAGCGGGCGCCCGGGCGGCGACGACGACCAAGGTCACAGCGCCGCGCGGCGGCTCAGGCGATCGAGACGAGCGTCCGCACGTCGTCGTCGGGCAGCACGTCGGCGACGGCGGTGACCGACACCGCGTCCAGCACGGCGACCCCGCGGTGCACGCTGAGGAACGCCGTGTCGGAGGCGTCGCGCCCGGTGGCGACCCGCACGAGCGAGGGGCGCGGCGCGAGCGTGGTCGCGTCGACGACCCGCCACGCGCCGTCGACCCACGCCTCGGCGACGGCGTGGAAGTCCATCGGCGCGAGGCCCGGCGCGTACACGGCGACGACGCGCGCCGGCACGTCCAGCGCCCGCAGCAGCGCGACGACGAGGTGCGCGTAGTCCCGGCACACGCCCTGCCGCGCGAGCAGCGTGCGGACCGCCCCGTCGGTCGGCTGGCTCGACCCGGGCACGTACGCCAGCCGGGTCCCGACCCACGAGGAGACGGCCGCGAGCAGGTCGACCCCCGCCAGCCCGGCGAACTCGGCGCGCGCGGTCGGCGCCAGGGCGTCGGACTCGCAGTACCGGCTCGGGCGGGTGGACCACAGACGGTCCGCCTCGCCGTCGCCCGGCGCGACGGCGCCCGTGCCGTGCACGGTCGCGCGGTAGTCGACGACGAGCGCGCCGGGACCCGCGTCGACGACGTGCAGGCGCGTGCCGTGCGGGCCCGCGAGCTCGCGCACGGTGACGGGGGCGCCGTCGAGCGTGACGGCGAGGGCCTCGTCGGGGTCGTGGGCGAGCGCGACGGCGACCTCGAGGACGAGGGTCGCGGCCGAGCGCACGGTGAGGGACAGGTGGGCGGTGACGTCGCGCTGCACGGACCCATGCTGCCGTTCGGGGGACCTGCGCGCCGCACGGGTGTCCTGAAGCGTTTCGAGCGGTTCGCGCCTTCTGCGTTCCCAGGACCGTCGGCTACCGTGACGGCACGTCGCCGTGGACCCCCCGACGGCGCCCCCGACGAGCGTGAGCGAGGCCGAGATGACGGGACCGTCGCGAGGTGGCCCCCGGCTCACCGTCATCGTCCCCACCTTCAACGAGGCGCCGAACGTCGCGGAGCTCGTGCGCCGCGTCGACGCGGCGACCCAGGGGCTGGACGCCGAGCTGCTGTTCGTCGACGACTCGACGGACGACACCGCGGACGTGGTCCGCGCCGTGGCGCCGAGCGCCGGGCTGCCCGTGCGCGTGCTGCACCGCGACGAGCCCGTGGGCGGCCTCGGCGGGGCCGTCGCCGAGGGGATGCGGGCGTCCGACGCCCCCCTGTGCCTCGTCATGGACGGCGACCTGCAGCACCCGCCCGAGCTGATCCCGACGATGGTGGCGCGCGCCGCCGAGGACGACGTCGACGTCGTCGTCGCCTCCCGGTACGTCGGCGACGGCAGCAGCGCGGGCCTGTCCGGCGCGGCACGCCAGGCCGTGTCCTCGACGTCCACGGCGGTCACCCGCGCGATGTTCCCCGTGCGGCTGCGCGACTGCTCCGACCCGATGACGGGCTTCTTCCTCGTGCGGCGCAGCGCCGTCGACCTCGAGGTGCTGCGGCCGCGCGGCTTCAAGATCCTGCTCGAGATCCTCGCCCGGCACCCCATGCGGGTCGTCGAGGTGCCGTTCGTGTTCGGCGAGCGGTTCGCCGGCCGCTCGAAGGCGAACCTCGCGCAGGGCCTGCACTTCCTGTGGCAGCTCGGCGGCCTGCGCTTCGGGCGCATGTCCCGCTTCGCCATCATCGGCGGGCTGGGCGCGCTCGCGAACGTCGCGATCGTCGCCCTGCTCACGTCCCTGGGCGCCGGCTGGCTGCTCGCGGCCCTCGTCGCCGCCGAGCTCACCATCGTCGGGAACTTCCTGATGCAGGAGCGGTTCGTGTTCCGGGACCTGCGCCACGAGGGCAAGGGGCCGTGGGCGCGGTTCGGGCAGTCCTTCACCTTCAACAACGTCGAGACGCTCGTGCGCATGCCGGTCATGGCGCTGCTGGTCGAGACCATGCACGTGGCGGCCGTCCTGGCGACCGCCATCACGCTCGTCGTCGCCTTCGTGGCCCGGTTCACGTTCCACTCCCGGATCGTCTACCGCCCGCGCGCCAGCCGCAGCCGCGTCCGCCTGACGACGCCCGCGGCCGCCGCCGTCGCCGCCGCGGACCAGCCGGACGCGGTCACGCCGATGCTCGACGAGCCGGACGCCGTCGTCCCGTCCGACCGCGTCTGACGGCGACGCCCCGCGCACCCCGCACGAGCCCGCGCGCACCGTGCCGCGGGTCGTTCGCCTGGCGCGACGGTCCCGGGACGAGCAGCATCGACGGCACCCGCGGCCGGTGCCACCGGCCGCGACGGACCACGGCGGCACCGGAGGAGCGATGGGCACCGAGCACCCCGACAGCGACCACCCCGACATCGACCGCACCCTGCTGGCGACCTACGTCGAGGACCACGTCGCCGGTGCGACCGCGGTGATCTCCCGGCTCGAGCGGCTCAGCCGCGTCGAGGAGATCGGCGACATGCGCGAGCCGCTCGGCCGGCTCGCCGCCGAGCTGCGCGAGGAGCGGGCCACGCACATGGCGACGGCGCGCGACCTCGACCTGTCGCTCTCGCGCCTCAAGCGCGTCGGCGCGGTGCTGGGCGAGCACGTCGCCCGGCTCAAGCCCAACGGCCGCCTCGCCGGGCGCTCGCCGATGTCCCTCGTCCTGGAGCTCGAGATCGTCCGGTCCGGGCTGGAGGGCAAGCGCATGGGGTGGGTGACCCTGCGCGAGCACGCCGACGCGCTCGGCCTCGACGTCGCACGCCTCGAGCACTTCATCACGCGCTCGCGGGACCAGGCCGACCGTGTCGAGCACCTCGCGGCCCGGGCCCGGGAGCGCGCCTTCGCGCCGCACCTCGGCACGACGTCCGCCGACGACTGACGCGTCGACCGAGGACCACGGCCGGGGCGGCACGCGTAGGCTCGACGACCGCAGGGCGCCGGCTCCCGCACGCCGGGGCGCGCACCCTCACGACGGGAGACGACGCATGCAGCCGCACACCGACCCGGGGACCGACCCGCACGCCGCCCCGCACGCCGACCCGCTGCCGGAGTGGCTCGCCCACGTCGCCGCCGTCCTCGAGGTGGACCCCGGGCTCGTGCTCGACGCGGCGGACCCCGTCCTCGACATGGTGCGCGACGTCGCGCACGGCGTCGTGCGGCCCGCGGGGCCGATGACGGCGTTCCTCGTCGGCGTCGTCGCGGGACGTGCGGCGGAGGCCGGGGCGGACGCCAGCGGCGTCGGGGCGCGGGTGCGGGACGCGCTCGCGGACGTCGACGACGAGCTGCGGCGGCGCGACGGCGCACGCTGAGCGCGTCGCCGCGGGCGCCGTGCGGGAGGGCGGCCTCAGGGGCCGTCGGTGGCGCCGCCCGGCACGTCGCGCGTGACGGCCCCGGCGACGTCCCGCGCCCGCGCGAGGTCGTCCGCGTCGTCGACGTCGAGGACGGTCGTCGCCGGCAGGTCGACCGTGACGACGTCCAGGTGCGCCCACAGCGCACGGACCGGCCGGTCCGCCACGGGCCCGCGCAGCACGGCGGCCACGGCCGGCACGCGGTAGGCGGCGAGCAGCGGCTGCGGGCGGCCGTCCGGGCCGGCGGCGAGCGCCGCGGCCGCGTGGGGTGCCGCGGCGCGGGCGGCGAGGAGCGCGGGCACGGCCCGGCCGGCGAACGGCTGGTCGCCGGCGACGGCCACGAGCACGGCGGCGTCCGCGTCGCCCGTCGGGGCGGCGGCGGGCCTCGCGGACGGCCCCGCGACGGACCCCGCCGCGAGCCCGGCCGCCAGCGCCGCGAGGGGACCGGCACCCGGCGGGTCCTCCCGGCACCACCGCACGTGCGGGAGCGTCGCCCGCAGCGGGACCGGCGGGGGGTCGGCCACCACGACGGTGCGCCACGGCGCGAGGTCGTGCAGGAGCCGGTGCAGCAGCGGCTGCCCGCCGACGTCGAGCGCGGTCTTGTCGCCGCCGCCGAGACGGCGCGACGTGCCGCCCGCGGGCACGACGACGAGGACGTCCGCGCCGGCGTGCCCGCGGCCGGCCGGCGACCCGCCCGCGCCGCGGTCGCGCCCGGTCACGCGACCACCCCCGGCGGGCGTCCGTCGAGGGCGGCGACGAGGCCCGCGACGTAGGCGGTGGCCGGCGCGGCCGCCACCGCGTGCGGCGTGCCGCGCTGCACGGCCCGCCCGTGCTCCACGACGACGACGTCGTCGGCCAGCGCGAGAGCGTCGGCCAGGTCGTGCGTGACGAGCACCGCCGGCACGCCGGCCGCACGGACGTACCGGTCCACCACCGCGCGGGCCACCGTGCGGCCGGACGCGTCCAGCGCCGCGAACGGCTCGTCCAGCAGCAGGGCGGCGGGCTCCACGGCGAGCGTGCGGGCCAGGCCGACGCGCTGCGCCTGGCCGCCGGACAGCCGGTGCGCCCGCGTGCGTGCGTGCGCGTCGACGGCGAGCGCGGCGAGGAGCTCGTCGGCGCGGCGGCGGGCGTCCACGGCGCGCTCGCCGGCGGCGCGCCGCCCGAACGCGACGTTCTCGCGCGCCGACAGGTGCGGCACGAGCAGGACGTCCTGCAGCAGCACACCGAGCCGGCGGTGCTCGGGCGGCAGGTCGACGCCCGTCGTCGCGTCGGCGAGGGTGCGGGCGCCGAGACGGACGTGGCCGGCGTCGATCCGCACGAGCCCGGCCAGCGCCGCCAGGGCGGTGGACTTGCCCCCGCCGTTCGGCCCGAGGACGGCGAGCACGCGCCCCGCGGGCACGGCGAGCGCCAGGTCGAGGGCGAACGCGCCGCGGCGGACGACGAGCCGGGCGTCGAGGTCGCCGGTGGGCGCCGGTGCGACCCCGCGTGGAGGGCCGACGAGCCCCCGCGGCACGGGCGTCACCGGACGCCTCCCGCCCGGACGCCGGGCGCGGGCTCCCGCGCACCGGTCAGGCCGCCGACCCAGCGGCCGCGCATGACGAGCAGGACGGCCACGGAGATGACGAGCAGGAGCAGCGACATCGCGACGGCGGCGTCCGGGTCGGTGTCGAGCGCGAGGTGCACGGCGAGCGGCATGGTGCGCGTCGTGCCGGGGAAGCTGCCCGCGAACGTCAGCGTCGCCCCGAACTCGCCGAGGGCGCGCGCGAAGCACAGGGCCGCGCCGGCGGCGATCCCCGGTGCCGCGGCCGGCAGGGTGACGCGTCGCACGACGTACCAGCGCGACGCCCCGAGCGTCGCCGCGGCGGCCTCCCGGCGCTCGTCCGTGCCGCCGATCGCCCCCTCGACCGCGAGGACGAGGAACGGGAGCGCCACGAACGTCTGCGCGAGGACCACGGCGAGGGTCGTGAACGGCACGCTCACCCCGAACCACGCCTCGAGCTGCCGCCCGACGGGTGCGCGCCGCCCGAGCAGCAGCAGGAGCGCGACGCCACCCACGACCGGGGGCAGGACGAGCGGCACGGTCACGAGCGCGCGCACGAGCGAGCGCCCGGGCAGGTCGGCGCGCGCCAGCGCCCAGGCGAGCGGCACGCCCACCAGGAGGCACAGGGCGGTGCTCGTCGCGGCGGTGGTCAGGGACAGGCGCAGGGCGTCGAGCACGGCGGGCTCGAGCACGCGCGCGCCGAGGTCGCCCCACGGCGTCGCCGCGACGAGCGCGAGCAGCGGCGCGAGCAGCAGGACGAGCGCGAGGGCCGCGGGGACGAGCAGCACCGCGGGCGCGGGGCGGCGACGCGTCACGGCGTGCCGAACCCGGCCGCCCGCAGCGCGGCGGCGCCGGCGGGGGAGCGCAGGTGCGCCACGACGGCGCGCGCCGCGGCCGGGTGCGGCGCGTCCGGCAGCGCGAGGGCGAGGTAGTCGGTGGCGACCCGGTGCTCGGCGGGGACGTCGAGGCCCTCGACGTCCGGGCCGGCCGCCAGCACGTCGGTGCGGTACACGAGGGCGGCGTCGACCTCGCCGAGGCGCACCTTGGTGAGCGTCGCGCGCGCGTCCTGCTCGAGGGTGTCGGGCGCGGCGACGACCCCCGCGGACGCCAGCACCTGCGCCGCGACGGCGCCGCACGGCACCGACGGGTCGCACAGCGCGACCGTCAGGTCCGGGTCGGCGAGGTCCGTCAGGCCCGTGACGCCCGCGGGGTTGCCGGCGGGGACCGCGATCTGCAGCGTGTTGCGCGCGACCACGACCGGTGCGCCCCCGAGCGCGTCGGTGACCGTGGCCATCGTGGTGCCGCTGGCCGTGACGAGGACGTCCGCGGGCGCGCCGGCGACGACCTGCGCGGCGAGCGTCGAGCTCGCGCCCAGGCTCGTGCTGACCTCGAGCCCCGGGTGCTCCGCCTCGAGGTCCGCGGCGACGGTCGCCAGGACGTCGGTGAGGGACGCGGCGGCCAGGACGACCACGGGGCCCGTGGGACCCGCGTCGGTGCCCGCCGGCGCGGGTCCCGCCACCGGGCCGGCGCACGCCGCGAGGGCCGCGACGAGGGCGGCGGCCGCGCCGACGGCCGGCAGGCGCCCGGGCGTCACGGGCGCTCCACGTGCTCGACGGCCACGTTCGTCGCCTTGACCGACGCCACGGCGACGACACCGGGCTCGAGCCCGAGCTCGTCGGCGGCCTCGCGGCTGATGAGCGACACGACGCGGAACGGGCCGGCCTGGATCTCGACCTGCGCCATGACGCCGTCGCGCACCACCCGCGTGACGATGCCGCGCAGCCGGTTGCGCACCGAGCGGCGGGCACGGTCGGGGTCGGCGGCGGTCTGCTCCTCGGCCAGCTCCTGCGCCAGCCGGGCCAGGTCGACGCCGTCGATCTCGTGCCGACCGGACGCGGTCCGGGTCGAGCCGAGCCGCCCGGCGTCGACCCAGCGACGGACCGTGTCGTCGCTCACGCCCAGCAGGGCCGCGGCCTCGCCCACGCGGTATCGCACGGCCGCAGTCTAGGGTGCGCGCCGCACGTGCGGCGGCTGCGCCGTCAGGATGCCGCACCTGCGGCGCGCCGGTCCGGGACCCGACCACGACGTGCGCGGGCACGAGGGGGCGCCGTGCATCGCGCGTGCGTCGGCGCACGGCGCGTGTGTACTGTCGTACACATCGACGACGCCGCCCGCCCGGCCGCCGAGCCCACGCGCACGCCACCACCCCGCCGGAGCCCCGATGCCCGTCCCCAGCACCGCCTCGCCCGCGCCCCGCGTCCGCCGCGCGCGCGCCGCGGTGGCCACCGTGTTCTTCGTCAACGCCGTCCTCTACGCCAACCTCGTCCCGCGCCTGCCCGAGGTCAAGGACCGGCTCGACCTCGGCAACGCCGCCTTCGGCGCCGCGATCGCCGCCATGCCCGTCGGCGCGCTGCTGTCCGGCCTGCTCGCGCCCGCGCTGATCCAGCGGCTCGGCTCGGCCCGCGTCGCCTCGTTCGGCCTCGTCGCGCTCGCGGCCGCGGTCGCCGGCGTGCCCCTCGCCGGCGCGTGGCCGGTGCTCGCCGCCCTGCTGCTCGTCGCCGGTGCCCTCGACGCCGTCGTCGACGTCGCGCAGAACGCGCACGGGTTCCGGGTGCAGCGTGCCTACGGGCGCTCGATCGTCAACGCGTTCCACGGGCTGTGGAGCGTCGGGGCGGTGGTCGGCGGCCTGCTGGGCGCCGCCGCCGCCGGGCTCGCCGTGCCGCTCGGCACGCACCTGGCCGTCTCCGCCGTCGTGTTCGGCGTGGTGGCCGTCGTGGCGTACCGCTTCCTGCTGCCCGGCCCGGAGGACGCGGAGCGCACGGCGCCCGCCGACGCCGCCGGCGCCGCCCCGGTGCGGCTGCGGCGCGTCGGCGGGCGGACCGTGCTGCTGCTCGCCGCGCTCGGGGTGCTGGCCGCCTGCGGGGCGTTCGTCGAGGACGCGGGCTCGTCGTGGGGCGCGCTCTACCTGCGCGAGCAGGTCGGCGCCGACGCCGCCACCGCGGGCCTGGCGTTCGTGGCGCTCCAGGTCGCCATGACCGTCGGGCGGCTCACGGGCGACCGCGTCGTCGACCGCCTCGGCCAGCGCCGGGTCGCCCGCGTCGGCGGGGTCCTCGTCGCCGTCGGGTTCGGCCTCGCGCTCGCGCTGCCGTCGGTCGGCACGACGCTCGTCGGGTTCGCGCTCGCCGGGCTGGGCGTGGCGACGCTCGTGCCCGCGGTGATGCACACCGCCGACGAGCTGCCGGGCCTGCCGCACGGCGTCGGGCTGACGGTCGTCAGCTGGCTGCTGCGCGTCGGCTTCCTCGTGTCGCCGGCCGTCGTGGGCGTCGTCGCGGACGCGTCGAGCCTGCGCGTCGCGCTGCTGGGCGTCGTCGTGGCGGGTGTCGCGATGCTCGTCGTCGGGCGCGTGCTGCTCACGGCGCCCGCCCCCGCCGACGACGCGGGGCAGCAGGCCCCGGCGGCGCCCGGCGGTCCCGTGCCGTCGTCGCCGCCGTCGCGCTGAGCGTGGGCGCCGCGGCGTCCGTGCGTGCGTGCGCGCCTAGGCTGACGGCGTGACCGTGCGCGACACCTCCCGCCTCACCGCGCCGGCGCGTCGCGTCGTCGCCGCCGACGTCACGACGGGACCGGTCGACGTGGACGCCCTCGCCGCCGCCGTCGCGGACGCGGCCGCCGGCGCGGTCGTCACGTTCGGCGGCGTGGTCCGCGACCACGACCACGGCCGCCCCGTCACCGCCATCGAGTACGTCGCCCACCCCGACGCCGGTGCGGTCCTCGCGCGGGTCGTCGCGGACGTCGCCGGCCGCAGCCCCGTGGACGCCGTGGCCGTCGTGCACCGCGTCGGCCCGCTCGGCGTCGGGGAGGCGGCCCTCGGCGTGGCGGTGAGCGCCGCGCACCGGCAGGAGGCGTTCGCGGTCGCCGCGCTGCTCGTCGACGAGGTGAAGGAGCACCTGCCCGTGTGGAAGCGCCAGGTGTTCGCGGACGGCACGCACGAGTGGGTGAACTGCGCCTGACGCAGCCCCTGGTCGGCTGTCCGCGGCGGCGGCCGTCCGCGACGGACGGGCGTCAGCCGCCCGCGAACGGCGGCAGCACGTCGACGACCGTCGCGTCGCCCAGCGGCTCGTCCCGCCCGCGGTGCAGCGTCCCGTCGACGAGCAGCGCGCACACCGCGAGGACGTCGCGCAGGCGCGGGCCGTGCCGGTCGGCGAGGGCGTCCACGCACGACCCGACCGTCGCGTCGGCGGGCAGCGCGACGCGCTCCTCGGCGACGCCCGCCGCCTCGTGCGCGGCGGCGAAGTAGCGGACGGTGACGGTCCGCGGGGCGCCCGCGCGGGCACCGGCCGGGGCCCCGCCGGGGTCGGTGGTGGTCACGTCAGCCTCCGATCGCGCTCATGGTCCGTGCGGGCTGCAGGAAGCCCACGTCGTCGATGCCGTGCCCGGGCTTCTTGCCCCACATGGCCGCGCGCCACGCGTCCGCGACCGTGGCGTCGTCGGCGCCGCCGCGCAGCAGGCCGCGCAGGTCGCTCTCCTCGCGCGCGAACAGGCAGCTGCGCACCTGGCCGTCGGCGGTCAGGCGCGTGCGGTCGCACGCGCCGCAGAACGGGCGCGTCACCGACCCGATCACCCCGACGGTCGCGCCGGGACGCCCGCGGACCGTCCACGTCTCCGCCGGCGCGGCGCCGCGGGCGGCCACCGGCTCGGGCACCAGGTCGAACGCCGCCGTCAGCGCGTCGAGGATCTCGCCCGCCGTGACGAGGCCGGCGCGGTCCCACGACCCCGCCGGGCCCAGCGGCATCTGCTCGATGAACCGCAGGTGGTAACCGTGCTCGAGCGCCCACGCCAGCAGCGGCACCGCCTCGTCGTCGTTCACACCGCGCACGAGCACGGCGTTCACCTTGACCGGGCCGAGCCCCGCGTCCCGCGCCGCGCGCAGGCCCGCCAGCACGTCGGGCAGCCGGTCGCGGCGCGTGATCGTGGCGAACCGCTCGCGGTCGAGCGAGTCCAGCGACACGTTCACGCGGCCGAGGCCGGCGGCCGCCAGGGCGGCGGCGCGCTTGTCGAGGCCCAGCGCGTTCGTCGTCAGCGCCGTGCCGACGGGTGCGCCGTCGGCCGTGCGCAGCGCGGCGGTCGCCGCGACGACGTGCTCGAGCCCGCGGCGCAGCAGCGGCTCCCCGCCCGTGAACCGGACCTCGCGCACGCCGAGGTGCTCGACCGCCACGCGCACGAGACGGACCACCTCGTCGTCCGTGAGCACCGTCTCGTCCGGGGCCCACGGCAGCCCCTCGGCCGGCATGCAGTACGTGCAGCGCAGGTTGCACCGGTCGGTGAGGGAGACGCGCAGGTCGGTGGCGACCCGCCCCCAGCGGTCCACCAGGCCCTCGCCGCGCAGCCGGGCGCCGGTCCGCCGCACGGCCGGGGGCACGGCCGGTGCGGCGGGCGCGGGCCCGATCACGACCGGGACCGCCGCGCGGGACGTCACGGGCTCCATCGGGCCGACTATACGGACGCCCCCCGCCGCGGGCCCACGGCGACCGCCGCGCGGGGGCGGCGCTAGGTTGGCCGCATGCCCGACGCGACCGCCCCCGCCGCCGTCGTGCCCGCGCGTCCCCTGCGCACGCTCGACGAGCACGCCGCGGCGGTGCTCGCGCTCGGCGCGCCGCTGGGCGTGCGCCGCGTGCCGCTGGCCGAGGCCCGGGGCCGGGCGCTCGCGGCCGACGTCGTCTCCGCGGTCGACCTGCCCCCGTGGGACGGCTCCGCGATGGACGGGTACGCGCTGCGCGCGGCGGACCTGCACGCCGGCGCCGTGCTCGACGTCGCCGACGACGTGCCCGCGGGGGACACCCGGACCGTGTCCGTCGCGGCCGGCACCGCGGTGCGGATCATGACGGGCGCGCCCGTGCCGGCGGGCGCCGACACCGTCGTCCCCGTCGAGCGCACGGACGGGCGCACCGATCGCGTGACCTTCCACGACGTGGTGCCCGCCGGCGCCCACGTGCGGCGGCGCGGGGAGGACGTGCGGGCCGGCGACGTGGTGCTGCGCGCCGGCGAGGTGCTCGGACCTGCGGCCGTCGGCCTCCTCGCTGCCACCGGGCACGTCGACGTGCCGGTGCACGCGCGCCCGCGCGTCGCGGTCGTCTCCACGGGCAGCGAGCTCGTCACGGGTGGCGGCGCCCTGGCGCACGGCCAGATCCACGAGTCCAACGGCGCGCAGCTCGCGGCCGCGGCGGCCGCCGCCGGCGCCGACGTCGTCGACGTGCGCGTGCTGCCCGACGACGTGCCCGACGTGCTGCGGGTCCTCGACGAGCTCGGTGCGCGCGCCGACGTCGTCGTCACGACCGGCGGCGTCTCGGTCGGCGCCTACGACGTGGTGCGCGACGCGCTCGTCGCCGGCGGGCACGGCGAGCTCGTGCACGTCGCGATGCAGCCGGGCAAGCCGCAGGGCGTCGGCCGGCTGCCGTCCGGCACGCCCGTGCTGAGCCTGCCCGGCAACCCCGTGAGCGCGCACGTCTCGTTCGAGGTGTTCGTGCGCCCGCTGCTGCGCCGCCTGCTCGGCGCCCGTGACGTGCACCGCCGGCGCCTGCGCGCGACGCTCGCGGCGGACGTGACGTCGCCGCCCGGGCGGCGCCAGCTGCTGCGCGCGCGGCTCGACTGGACCGGCGGCACGCCCGTCGCCACGCCCGTCGGCGGCCCGGGCTCGCACCTGCTCGGCGCGCTCGCCCGCGCCGACGCCCTCGTGGACGTCCCGGCCGGCACGACGCACGTGCCCGCCGGGGAGCCGGTGACCGTGGTGGACCTGAGGGAGGGGGACGCGTGAGCGACCCGGAGGACGGCGCGCCCGCGCGCCTCACGCACGTGGACGAGCGCGGGGCCGCGCGCATGGTGGACGTCGCGCAGAAGCCCGTGACCGTCCGCACCGCGCACGCCTCGGGCCGGCTGGTGACGACGCCCGAGGTCGTCGCGCTGCTGCGCGGCGAGGGCGTGCCGAAGGGCGACGCGCTCGCGGTCGCGCGGATCGCGGGCATCCAGGCGGCGAAGCGCACGCCGGACCTCGTGCCGCTGTGCCACCCGCTCGCGATCCACGGCGTCGAGGTCGACCTCACGGTCGAGGAGGACGGCGTGCGCATCGACGCCCGGGTGCGCACCGCGGACCGCACGGGCGTCGAGATGGAGGCGCTCACGTGCGTCGCCGTCGCCGGGCTGACGCTCGTCGACATGGTGAAGGCGGTCGACCGGGCCGCGTCGATCACCGACGTGCGGGTCGAGGCCAAGGAGGGCGGGCGCAGCGGCGCCTGGCACCGTGCCTGACGTGCCGGTGCCCGACGTGCCGGTGCCCGACGTGCCCGTGCCCGGCCGGGCCGCCGGCACGCCGGTCGCGCACCCGGGCGCACCGCGGGACGCGGGCGCCGGGCCCGGCCGCGCCGTGGTCGTGACCGCGTCGGACCGTGCCGCCGCCGGGGTCTACGCCGACCGGTCCGGGCCGGTGCTCGTCGGGGCGCTGCGCGGGCTGGGGTTCACGGTGGGCGACGCGCTCGTGGTGCCGGACGGCGAGCCGGTCGAGGCGGCGCTGCGCGACGCGCTCGCCGCGGGCGCGGCGCTCGTGGTGACGACGGGCGGCACGGGCCTGTCGCCGCGCGACCGCACGCCCGAGATGACGCGGCGCGTGCTCGACCGGGAGGTCCCCGGCGTGGCCGAGGCGCTGCGCGCGGACGGCGTGGCGCGCGGCGTGCCGGCGGCGATGCTCTCGCGCGGCGTCGCCGGTGTGGCCGGGCGCACGTTCGTCGTCAACGTCGCGGGGTCGACGGGTGCCGCGCGCGACGCGGCGGAGCTGCTGGGACCGGTGCTGCTGCACGCCGTCCAGCAGCTGCGGGGCGCCGACCACGGCTGACGGCGGGGCGACGCGAGCGCCCCACCGGTGACCGCTTACGGGTCAGGGCTCCCCGCTCAGGGGACGACGAGCGCCGGGTCCACCTCGCGCGCCCACGCGACCAGGCCGCCGTCGAGGTTCCGCACGTCGCGGACGCCCGCCGCACGGGCGTAGGCGGCCGCGCGCGCCGACCGCATGCCCGACCGGCACACGACGACGAGCGTGCGGTCGGGGTCGAGGTCGGCCAGCGCGGAGCCGTCGGCCCACGTGCCCAGCGGCACGAGGCGCGCCCCGGGCAGCGTGCCGGCGGCGGTCTCGCCGGGCTCGCGCACGTCGACGACGTCGACGTCCGCGGTGCCGGCGTCGCGTGCGGCGAGCAGGTCGCGCAGCGCGGCGGGGGTGAGGTCGGGGGAGTCGGCGGTCGTCACGTCCCCGACCGTACCCGCCGCCACGGCCACGGCCGGCGCGCTCGCGGACGTCGACGGCACGCGCCCCGGCGCCGGGCGCACCGGCACCTCGCGCCACGTCGCGTCGAACGCGTCCAGGACGGCCACGCGCCCGAGCAGCGTGCGGCCCGTCCCGCACACGAGCTTGACGGCCTCGACCGCCATCGCCGCCCCCGCGGCGGCGCACACGGCGCCGAGCACGCCGTCCTCGGCGCACGACGGCACCGTGCCCGGCGCCGGCGGCTCCCCGAACACGTCGCGCAGGTCGACGCCGCCGCCCGGCGCCGCGGCCCAGAAGACGCTCACCTGCGCGTGCCCGCGCAGCACCGAGCCCCACACCCAGGGCAGCCCCAGGCGTGCGCACGTGTCGTTGACGAGGTAGCGCGTCGCGAAGTTGTCCGTGCCGTCGACGACCAGGTCGTACCCGCCGAGCACCTCCTCGGCGTTCTCGGCGGTCAGCCGCACGGCGTGGGTGCGGACGTCGACGTCGGGGGAGAGGCCGCGCACGCGGTCGGCCGCGGACGCCGTCTTCGGCCGTCCCACGTCCGCGAGCGCGTGCACCACCTGGCGCTGCAGGTTCGACGCCTCGACGACGTCGTCGTCCACGACGCCGAGCGTGCCGACGCCCGCGGCCGCGAGGTACAGCAGCGCCGGCGAGCCGAGGCCGCCGGCGCCGAGGACCAGCACGCGCGCGGCGAGCAGGCGCCGCTGACCGGCCTCGCCGACCTGCGCGAGCGCGAGGTGGCGGGCGTAGCGGTCGACCTGCGCGGGCGTCAGGGGCGGCCCGGGCGCGACGAGCGGGGGGAGCGGCGAGGTCATCCGTGCGGGTGGCGCGCGACGCTCGTCACCGTCGTCAGCAGCACGACGGCGTCCTCGAGGGCGAGCACGGAGTGCCGCTCGTGCGTCAGCACCCACAGCTCGCCCGCGGCGACCTCCTGCTGCACCTCGTCCCCCACGTGCACGCGCACGCGCCCGCGCAGGGCCTGCAGGCTCGCGGCCGGCGGGGAGGCGTGCTCGCCGAGCTCCGACCCGGCGGTGAGCGCGATGACGGTCTGGCGCAGCTCGCCGTCGTGGACGACGAGCTCGGCGCTGCGGCCGTGCGCGTCGGCGCGCGCGAGGTCGAGGTGGGTGGTCGCGAGGGCGTCGAGGTCCGGCATGCGCCCATCCTGGCAGCCGTCGCCGGGCGCGCGCGTCCGGGCCGGACGGGCCGCGACTTCTCACACGGCGCCGCGGCGCCGTGTGCGGAAGACGTTCGCAGGGGGTTACGCCGGGCCGCGGTCGGGCGAAACACGGCGTCCCTAGCGTCGTCGTCGACGCCCCACCCGTGCCCCACCCGTGCCGCGCCCGACGCGCACCCCGACGCCCGGAGGCTCCCGTGACCCAGACGACCACGCCCGCACCGGCGGCCACGCCGCCCGTCGCCGCACCCCCGGCCGCCGCCCTCACCGTCCGCCGCGGCCGCTGGATCGACGGCTGGGACCCGGAGGACGGCGCGCAGTGGCGGACCGTCGGCCGGGCGATCGCCCGCCGCAACCTCGGCCTCTCCGTGTTCGCCGAGTTCCTCGGCTTCGCGGTGTGGGCGCTGTGGAGCATCGTCGTCCCGCGCCTGCCGCTCGCCGGCTTCACCCTGACGGTCGACCAGATGTTCTGGCTCATCGCGATCCCGAGCCTCGTGGGTGCCACCCTGCGCATCCCCTACACGTTCGCGGTGCCGGTGTTCGGGGGCCGCAACTGGACGATCGTCTCCGCGCTGCTGCTGCTCGTGCCGACGGTCGCCCTCGCCGTCGTCGTGCAGGACCCGACCACCTCGTTCGGCGTGCTGCTCGCGGTGGCCGCGCTCGCGGGCGTCGGCGGGGGCAACTTCGCCTCCTCGATGGCGAACATCTCGTTCTTCTACCCCGAGGCGGAGAAGGGCAAGGCGCTGGGCCTGAACGCCGCGGGCGGGAACATCGGCACCGCGGCCGTCCAGCTGGCGGTGCCGACCGTCGTGACGCTCGGCGCGGCGCTGTCGCTCGAGCGCGCCGGGTACATGTTCGTCCCGCTGGTGCTCGTCGCCGCGGTCCTCGCGTGGCGGTACATGGACAACCTGTCGAACGCGAAGTCGGACCCGCGCGCGTACGGCGTCGCGGCGCGCGCCCGGCACACGTGGATCATCTCGTTCATCTACATCGGCACCTTCGGCTCGTTCATCGGCTTCTCGGGTGCGTTCCCCACCCTGCTGGCGAACCAGTTCCCCGAGGTGACGCTCTCCATCGCCTTCCTCGGTGCGCTGGTGGGCTCGGTGGCCCGCCCGGCGGGCGGCGTCCTGGCCGACCGCTTCGGCGGCGCCCGGGTCACGGTGCTCGCGTTCGCCGTCATGTCCGTCGGCACGGTCGGCGCGATCCTCGCGCTGCGGGCGCAGGAGTTCGGGCTGTTCTTCGCCTCGTTCCTGCTGCTGTTCCTCGCCACGGGCGCCGGCAACGGCTCGGTGTACCGGATGATCCCCGCGGTCTTCCGCTTCGGCGCCGGGGACGACGCGGACCGTGCGCGGCGCGCGAAGGCCGCCGCCGGGTGCATCGGCATCGCGGGCGCGGTGGGCGCGGTCGGCGGCTTCCTCATCCCGCGCGGCTTCGCGGTCTCGACGTCGCAGACGGGCTCCATCCAGGCCGCGCTGTGGGTGATCGTCGGGATGTACGCGGTCATGGCGGCGACCACCTGGGTCGTGTACCAGCGGCGCGGCTCGGAGTTCGGCACGACGGTCATCTGACCGACCGACGCACGCACACCCGGGAGGCATCCGCGTGACGGCGACCACCACCGCGCAGGACGAGCGCACGGCCACGACGCAGGTCGCGACCGTGTGCTCGTACTGCGGCGTGGGCTGCGGCGTCGTCCTCGACGTGGTCGAGGAC
>NZ_JBHUZW010000011.1:0-62925 GCF_042667215.1 Cellulomonas sp. NPDC057328
GACGGTGCGCGTCGGGCCGGGGCCGCTCGGGTCAGCCGACCCGGACGAGCTGCCACTGCTGGTTGGCGCCGCCCCAGCTCGTGTACTGGACGACGGCGCCGCCGTCCGCGGTGGAGGCGCCCTGGACCTCCAGCGCCTTGCCGGAGTTGCGGTTGACGATCGTCAGGTACCCGCCGGACGACGTCACGCGAAACTGCTGGTTCGTCTGGTTGCGGTCGGCCCACTGGACGACGGCACCGCCGTCGGCGGTCGAGAAGTTCGACACGTCGAGGACCTTGCCCGAGTGGCGCGCGCGGATCCGGTAGTAGCCGCCGCCCGAGTCGACGAACTGCCACTGCTGGTTCGCCCCGTCGTTGCGCGACCACTGCGTGATGCGGGCGCCGTCGGCGGTGGACCGGGCGTACACGTCGAGCGCCTTGCCGCTGCCGCGATTGACCAGCACGTACGTCGCGTTCACGTCGATCGTGCCGTTGCCCGGGTCGGGCGGCGCGACGGAGTTGAGCGCGGCGAGCGTCGAGGTGTACGCCGGCTTGCGGTTGCCGCTCGCGTCGAACAACAGCGGGTTCGCGCCCGTGCGCCACGAGTCGCTGTCCCGCACGCCCCAGACGGTGATGCCCGTGCAGCGGCTGACCGCGAGGCACGCGCGCGTCACGGCGGCGTAGGCGTTCGCCTGGTTCGGGCCCTGCTCGATGTCGAGCTCGGTGATCTGCACGTCGACGCCGAGGTCCGCGAAACGCTGGAGGTTCGCCTGGTAGTCGGACGGGACGCCGGTGCCGAGGTGGCTCTGGAACCCGACGCAGTCGATCGGGACGCCACGGGCCTTGAAGTCGCGGACCATGTTGTAGATGCCCGTGGACTTCGGGTTGATGCTGTCGGTGTTGTAGTCGTTGTAGCAGAGCTTGGCGCCCGGGTCGGCGGCGCGGGCGGCGCGGAACGCGGCCTCGATCCAGTCGTTGCCGGTGCGCTGCAGGTTCGAGTCGCGCCGGCCGCCGCTGCCGCCGTCGGCGAACGCCTCGTTGACGACGTCCCACGTGTGGATCTGGCCGCGGTAGTGCGTGGCGACCTGCGTGACGTGGTTGATCAGCGCGTTGCGGAGCTGGCTGCCGGACATGTTCTGCATCCAGCCCGGCTGCTGGGCGTGCCACGCGAGCGTGTGGCCGCGCACCTGCTTGCCGTTGGACCGCGCCCACGACACGATCCGGTCGCCGTTGGTGAAGGTGAACCGGCCCTGGCTGGGCTCGGTCGCGTCCATCTTCATCTCGTTCTCGGCGGTGATCATGGTGAACTCGCGGTTCGCGATGCCGAGGTAGGTCGAGTCGTTCATCCGGCCCGCGGCGATCGCGGTCCCGTAGTACCGGCCGCTCTGCGCGGCGGCGGCCCCGAGGGTGCTCTCCGCCGCCTGCGCGGGGGCGGTCACCACGAGTCCCGCGACCGCCGTGGCGGCCGCCAGTCCGGCGGCGACCAGCGCGCGTCCGACACGTCGTGAGGTCATGTGCGTTCCTTGCCTCTCACTCGGTGCCCGCGTCGTCGTCGACGGCGGGCACGGTCTGGAGGGGACCCCTCCACACCGGTGCGGAGAGGGCGTCTCGGATCGACCGAGGCGTGGATGTTAACGATCACAATCGTGCGGATCCGAGGGCCGGGATGTGCGATATCGATATCCGAATGGATTTGCCGACGTCGGGATCGCATGCAGCCTTCCCGGCGTCGAGCGCCCGCTCGTCGACCGACCGCACGTAGGACGACGGCCCGCCCCATAGAGAAGGGGTCGGGCCGTCGTCCGCCTCGGTGCGCCCGCCGCGGTCTCTCGTCGTGCGGGCTACGAGGGTCCGTGCTCGACGGCGCGACGCCGCGCCGTCCGAGGAGCTGCCCGACGCATGCACGCACCGCACTGCTCAGGGGCACTGACGTGCGTCACCGGGCCGCGCGTCACATCTGCATGTCGACGAAGCGCGAGTAGTGCCCCTGGAAGGCGACCGTGATGGTGTCCGTGGGGCCGTTACGGTGCTTGGCGACGATCAGGTCGGCCTCACCTGCGCGCGGAGATTCCTTCTCATAGGCATCTTCACGGTGCAGAAGAATGACCATGTCCGCGTCCTGCTCGATGGAGCCGGATTCACGTAGGTCGCTCATCGCCGGTCGCTTGTCGGTGCGCTGCTCGGGGCCACGGTTCAGCTGCGAGATCGCGATGACGGGGACCTCGAGCTCCTTGGCGAGCAGCTTCAGCGCACGCGAGAACTCCGAGACCTCCTGCTGGCGCGACTCGACGCGCTTGCCGGACGTCATCAGCTGGAGGTAGTCGATGACGACGAGCTTGAGGTCGTGCCTCTGCTTCAGGCGCCGGCACTTGGCGCGGATCTCCATCAGCGACATGTTCGGCGAGTCGTCGATGAACAGCGGGGCCTCGGAGACGCGGCCCATGGTCGCCGCGATCTTCGCCCAGTCCTCCTCGCCCATCGCGCCCGTGCGCAGCTTCTGCAGGTGCACGCGCGCCTCGGCCGAGAGCAGACGCATCGTGATCTCGTTGCGGCTCATCTCGAGCGAGAAGACGACGGCCGCCATGTTGTGCTTGATGGCCGCCGACCGGACGATGTCGATGCCGACCGTCGAGTTGTGCGTCGGGATCATCGCCTCGCCGGCCAGGTACAGGTGCGACGGGTGCGAGATCTGGACGCAGCGCACCGGCACGGACTCGATCGGCTCGACCGAGACGACGTACCGCTGGTGCAGCCGCGGCGTCGAGCGGCGGCGGCGCTCCTTGTGGACGAGCTTCTTGCGCTCCAGCGCGAACACGTCGTCGTCCGTCGTGAACGTGATCGTGAAGCACGTCGACGACGCCGCCGACCGGCCCCGGACCGGCTTCTCCGACCAGCCCGTGCGGTACCCCAGCGAGTGCACGAGCTCGCGGACGTCGCGCGCCAGCCGCTCGTCGGTGACGGCGAACTGCACCGAGCCGGTCGGGTTCACCGTCCCGTCGGTGTCGAGCAGACCCGCGAGCAGGTCGCGCCGCTGCGACTCGCTCGCCCGCAGGTACTCCGCGGGGATGTGCTTGCGCCCCAGCACCCCGATGGTCCGCAGCCGCGCCTGCACCGTGCCGAGCCGGTCGTGGCAGTCCTGGCACCGCACCAGGCCCGTGGTCTCGACCCCGCAGTCCGGGCAGGTAGGGACCGGCACCGGACCGGACAGCGTCTTGACCCTGCCACCGCACGACCGCCCGCACGTCCGCACCTGCGAGCGGGCGGGCACGAACTCGATGCCGCAGACCTCGCACGCGCGAGGCGCGATCTCCTGCTGCGGGAGCCTGACGGTGTAGAGGTCGGCCAGGCCCTCGCGGCCGTTGGCACGGACCTCGTACCCGCGCCCCTCGATCCGCATCGCGATCTCCGGGTCGGCGCTGGTGAACCGCGCCGCCGCGGAGTGCCCGTCGCCGAGCCACACGCCCAGCAGGTACGGGTCGACGAGCAGGTCCCGCTCGGGCAGGCGGAGCGCGTCGGCGGTCGGGACGGAGTGGTTGGCTCGCGCTTCCGCCGTCGCGCAGCGGACCGTCGCCGCCAGCTCCTCGGTGGTGCGCACCTGTCCGTCGGCGCCCACCCGCCGCTCCGCCCGCGTCCGCGTGAACCACTGGTGCTGCGCGTCGGCGACGATCGTCGATCCGTCGTCGAAGGTCAGGCGGTAGCAGGGCCGGTCGACCATGACCTCGGTGGCGGCGACGACGCGCGTGACGGTGCCGTCGGCAGCCACGAGCGCGTCGCCGACCTGGACCTCCCCCATTGTCGTCCACCCCGTGGGCGTCGGCAGGGGCGTGTCCAGCGCGAGGGCCTTGCCGATGGCCGGACGCGCCGCGATGACGATCATCTGCCCCGGGTGCAGGCCGTTCGTCAGCCGGTCGAGGTCCGCGAACCCCGTCGGCACGCCGATCATGCCCTCGCCGCGGTGGCCGGCCGCCTCGATCTCGTCGACCGTGCCGCCGATGATCTCCGACAGCGGGAGGTAGTCCTCCGACGCGCGCCGCTCGGTGACCGCGTAGACCTCGGCCTGCGCGTTGTTGACGAGCTCGTCGACGTCGCCGCCGTCGGTCGCGTAGCCGAGCTGGACGATGCGCGTGCCCGCCTCGACGAGCTTGCGCAGGATCGAGCGCTCGCGCACGATCCGCGCGTAGTAGCCGGCGTTCGCGGCCGTGGGGACGCCGGCGATGAGGGTGTGCAGGTACGGCGCGCCGCCGATGCGGGCGATCTCGCCGCGCTTGGTCAGCTCGTCGGAGACGGTGATGGCGTCGGCAGGCTCGCCGCGGCCGTACAGGTCGATGATCGCGTCGTAGATGACCTCGTGCGCCGGCCGGTAGAAGTCGGTGCCGCGGACCTGCTCGATGACGTCGGCGATCGCGTCCTTGCTGATCATCATGCCGCCGAGCACCGACCGCTCCGCGTCGAGGTCCTGCGGCGGGGTGCGGTCGAAGCCGCCGCCCCTGCTGCCGCTCTCCGCCGGCGGCGCGCCGAACTCGAGGTCCTCGATGGTCACCTGTCACCCACTCTTCGCTCGTCCCACCCGGTCGAACGCCTGTTCTACACGGAGCCGCTGACAGTGACCGCCGCCGGGGGCCGTACCCCGCGGGCGCGACGGTCCGCACCTGTCCTGCGGAGACTAGGCGCCGCCGTCGGCAGCCCCAAACGAGTGTGTGCACACACCGGTGGACAGCCTGTGGACGACGTGAGGACGCCTGTGTGCACAGGATGGGGACGAAGCTGTGGACAACGCAGAGCACAGTGTCCCGACCACCCGTTCACCGGCACTTACGCTGTGCACGTGCTGTGGAACCACATCCGTTCGCCTCAGGTCCACCTGGCGGACGCATGACCCGGCAGCCGGACGCCTCACGGCCTTCCTCGGCACCCGACGACCCGCCCGTGTCACCCGGTCGCGCGCCGCGCTCCCCCGGCGTCGACCGGCAGATCGTCGCCCTCGCCGTCCCCGCCCTCGGCGCGCTCGTCGCCGAGCCGCTGTTCGTCCTCGTCGACTCCGCGATCGTCGGCCACCTCGGCACGGACGCCCTCGCGGGCCTCGCCCTCGCGTCCACGGTCCTCGTCACGCTCGTCGGCCTGTGCGTCTTCCTCGCCTACGCCACGACGGCGGCCGTCGCCCGCCGGCTCGGCGCCGGCGACGCGCGCGGGGCCCTGCAGACGGGCGTCGACGGCCTGTGGCTCGGCGCGGGCATCGGCGTCGTCATGGCTGCCGCCGCGTGGCTCCTCGCGCCGTGGCTCGTCGCGGCGCTGGGCGCGGACGGCGGCGTCGCCGAGCAGGCGGTGGCGTACCTGCGGTGGTCCACCCCGGGCCTGCCGGGCATGCTGCTCGTGCTCGCCGCGACCGGCGCGCTGCGCGGCCTCCAGGACACCCGCACGCCGCTCGTCGTCGCCGCCTCGGGCGCCGTCGCCAACGCCGTCCTCAACGTCGTGCTCGTGTACGGCGCCGGCATGGGCATCGCCGGCTCGGGGCTCGGCACCGCCGTCGCGCAGCTGGGCATGGCCGTCGCGCTGGTGGTCGTCGTCGTCCGCGGCGCCCGGCGGGTCGGCGCGGAGCTGCGTCCTGCGGCCGGCGGCATCCTCGCCAACGCGCGCGCCGGCGTCCCGCTGCTCGTGCGCACCGCGACGCTGCGCCTCGCGATCCTGCTCAACGTCTGGGTCGCCACCGGCCTGGGCGCCACCGCCCTCGCGGGCCACCAGGTCGTCAACGCCGTCTGGGGGCTCACCGCGTTCGCCCTCGACGCCCTCGCGATCGCCGCGCAGGCGCTCGTCGGTCACGCGCTCGGCGCCGCCGACGTGGCCGGCACGCGCGCCCTGCTGCGCCGGACGCTGCAGTGGGGCGTCGCCGCGGGTGTGGTCCTCGGCATCCTCGTCGGCGCGCTCGCGCCCGCGTACGTCCGCCTGTTCACCGCCGACCCGGACGTGCGCCGGGCGGCCGTCGCCGGCCTCGTGGTCGCCGCCGTGGCGCTGCCGCTGGCCGGGTGGGTCTTCGTCCTCGACGGCGTCCTCATCGGCGCCGGTGACGGGCCCTTCCTGGCGTGGGCGGGCGTCGCCACCCTCGTCGCGTACGTGCCCGCCGCACTCGCCGTGCACGCGTGGGCGCCGCCCGGCGCCGCCGCGCTCGCCTGGCTGTGGGCGGCGTTCGCCGTCCTCTTCATGGCGGCTCGGGCGCTGACCACCGGGCTGCGCGCCCGCGGCACGGCCTGGATGGTCACGGGCGCCTGACACCTCGGCGACCACGGGCCGCGAGCCGGTCCGTCGTCGCTCAGGGACGGTCGACGAGGCGGTACGACGGCAGCCCGCGTCGCCGGACCATCGCCTCGGCGACCACGAGGTTCGGCACCCACGCCAGGATCGTCACCGCCGCGTAGGCGTTGGTGAACGCGGTCTCGCCGTCGAACGCGTCGCCCGCCGCCCATGCCTGCGCCGCGACCAGCAGCGGGACCCAGACGCGGAGCATGACGGCGCCGTAGGTGAGCGCGAAGTTCCGGATCATCCAGGCCTGGTGGGCGCGCACGTCACCGGCGCGGATCGCCCGGTACCCGCGCCACCCGGTCCAGAGCCACAGCACGGCGAGGGTGCCGAAGCCGAGGAAGCCCACCATGCCCGCGGTGTTGAACGGCGCCATGAGGAGCGACGCCATCCCGCCGAGCGCCACGCCTCCGAGGTACACGCGCCCGCCCCACCGGTGCGCGCGGGGTAACCGCCGCCGCGCGGCGGCCGAGAACTGGAACGGACCGACCAGCAGCGCGGTCGCCGCACCGGCGACGTGCACGACGAGCGCGACCCCGACCACCGTCGGCATGGCGGCGTACGCGGGCGCCAGCGGCGCTCGCTCCGGGTCGAGTGCCTCGAGCGCGCCCGTCAGGTACGGCACCCCGGAGTAGGCGACCACCGCGAGGGCCGTCAGCAGCACGGCCGTCCAGCCGACGCGGCGTGGTCCGTGGCGGGGACCGGTGCGAGGCGCCGTGCGGGCGTGGGGCCGCTCCAGGCGGTGCGACGCGAGGGCGGCAGGGCGCGAGGTCGTCATGCCCCCTCACGGTAGGCAGGTGCCCCGGCGGCGTCGGTGGGGCACACCCACGGGTCCGCGGCCGACGTCCCCGTTCACCGACCTCGCGCGGTCACGGCCTCAGTCGCCGCCACCACCGCCATCGCCCCCACCGGAGTCGGAGCCGCCGTGCCCGTGGTCGCCCGGGCCGTCTCCGCCGCCACGACCGTGTCCCCCGCTCCCGCCGTCGCCGGCGGACGTCCCGCCGCCGTCGCCCTGGTGGCCGCGGCGCTCGGGGGTGGCGGCGTCGCGTCGACCGCCGCCCGACTGCGCGCGCGCCATCCACCCGAAGCTCATGACGAGGAACGCGAGGCCGATGATGAGGAACGGCGAGCCCGACCCCTCGTCGACCCGCGTGAGCCCGATGACGAAGAACACCAGGCCGATGGGAAGGAACGCCGCACCCTGTGCCACGTGCTTCTGCTTGTCGTCGCCGTCCTCGGTCGGCCGGTCCTGCTCGGTCATCGCCGCACCCCTCTCGTCCGCGAGGAGGCTACCGGTGCACCGCCCCGCGACGGCAGGCGTCGAGCCCTCCCCGGCGCCCGGGGTCCGAGAACCCCGTCCCGTCCCGACCGCCGGAGCATCCCGGCCCGGACGCAGGACGGCCTCACCCCGGGTTGCCGGGGCGGGGCCGTCCGTGGACGAGCTGGCGTCAGGCGCCGACGACCTCCACGGTCACCGTGGCCGACACCTCGGGGTGCAGGCGGACCTGCACCTTGTACTCGCCGAGCGACGTGATCGCCTGCGAGACCTCGCTCTTGCGCTTGTCGACGGCCGGGCACCGGCGGCCTCGACCGCGCCCGCGATCTCGGCCGTGGTGACCGCACCGAACAGGCGACCCGCTCGCCGGACCTCGCCGTGACGGAGCCGGTCGCACCGAGGTCACGGCGACGTCGTCGCCACCACCAGTGCGCCCGCGACGAGCGTCGGTACGAGGGCCAACGACACCCGATGTGCGAGCTTCCGGCGTGCCGTCCGCTGGAGGACGGCCGGCGTCACGACAGCAGCCGCGCCGGGTGCACCGGTCGCCGCATACGGCAGCAGGGTCGCCAGGTCCGACGCGTCCCACGGGTGCACGATCGGCACGAGCCACGCCAGGAGGACGAACGTGCCCGCGATCGCGACCCAGCCGACCCCGGCGACGAACGGGACGGGAGGTACCGGCACGACGCCCTGATGGTGCGCCGACCGCACGCACGCCGCGACGACAGCGGCGGTCGTCGCCACCAGGACGAGGAACACCGTCCCCTCCCCCGGCCGCTGCGTGGCGGCGGGCAGCAGCCACGCGAGCCAGGTCTGGCCGACGACCCCGGTCGCCCACAGCACCACGAGTACCGGAGGCACGGTCCTCCTCGCGGACGCGGGCGGCGCGCCCCGCTCGGAGGTCATCCGGCGAGCTCGAGAAGCCGGTCCGCCAACGCTCGTGCGCGATCGTCCAGCTCGCTGGCGGGCTCCGCATCGCCGCGGATCCGGCCACCTCCGGCAGCACCGGCGTGGCGTTCCCCGTCCATCAGCGTCGCCCGGTCGCGGGAGGGGGCGGCGTGCTTGCGACCGACCCCGTCCCCCGCGTAGCCCATGCCGAGCGCGAGGTACGGCGTGCGCCGTTCCAGAGTCAGCCCGAGCACGATGAACATCAGCCCGACCGGGATGAACGCCGCACCGATCCCCAGCTGGTTGCGGCCCGGTCCGGCCTCGTCGACACCCGTCCGGTCCCTGTCGTCGTGCACGTGCGCCTCCTCGGTCGTCCTGTCCGCTCGACGCTAGCCGCGCCGGAGGTGCGCCGGCACCCGCCCGCAGACGGACCCCCACTCGTGCTTCGGACCGAGCAGCGCCTCCCCGACGCGACGACGCCCCGCCCCGGACGGACCGGGGCGGGGCGTCGTACGACCTCGAGGAGGTCAGGTGCAGCTGCTCAGGCGCCGACGACCCGGACGGTCACCGTGGCGGCGACCTCCGGGTGCAGGCGGACCTGCACCTTGTACTCGCCGAGCGACTTGATCGCCTGCGAGACCTCGATCTTGCGCTTGTCGACGGCGGGGGCGCCGGCGGCCTTGATGGCCTCGGCGATCTCCGCGGTCGTGACCGCACCGAACAGACGGCCGGACTCGCCGGACTTCGCCGTCACCGTGACGGGGTTCGCCTGGAGCGAGTCCCGGACGGCCTTGGCGTCGTCGAGCGACGCGATCTCGCGGGCCTTGCGGGCCTTGCGGATCGCGGCGACGTCCTTCTCGGCACCCTTGGTCCACGGCGTGGCCAGGTTGCGCGGGACGAGGTAGTTACGGGCGTACCCGTCCTTCACCTCGACGACGTCGCCGGGGGCACCGAGACCGGTGACCTCGTGGGTCAGGATGATCTTCGCCATGAGTCTCCCCTTCCTCAGCGCGCCGACGACGAGTACGGCAGCAGGGCCATCTCGCGGGCGTTCTTGACGGCACGCGCGATCGCGCGCTGCTCCTGGACCGACACGCCGGTGACGCGACGGGCGCGGATCTTGCCGCGGTCGGAGATGAACTTGCGGAGCAGAGCCGTGTCCTTGTAGTCGACCGTGTCGATCTTGGCGGCCTTCAGGGGGTTCTGCTTCTTCTTGGGCTTGCGGACGACGGGCTTGGCCATCGTGGTGCTCCTTGTCTGTGGAGCCCCGAGCGTTGCCGTGCTCGGGGATGTGAGTCTTCAGGGGGTGCGAGTGCCGATCAGAACGGGGGCTCGTCCGAGTAGCCGCCGCCGGACGACCCACCCGCGGGCGTCGCCCACGGGTCGTCGGCCTGGCCGGCGGAGGACGACTGGCCGCCCCCGTAACCGCCGCCGCCACCGCCGCCGCCGAACCCACCGCCGCCACCGCCACCGAAGCCGCCGCCACCACCGGACCGCTGGGTCCGGGTGACCTTGGCCGTGGCGTAGCGCAGCGACGGGCCGACCTCGTCGACCTGCAGCTCGTAGACGGTGCGCTTCTCGCCCTCGCGGGTCTCGTAGGACCGCTGGGTGAGGCGCCCCGTCACGATGACGCGGGTGCCCTTGGTGAGGGACTCGGCGACGGACTCGGCCGCCTCCCGCCAGATCGAGCAGCGGAGGAACAGCGTCTCGCCGTCCTTCCACTCGTTGCTCTGGCGATCGAACGTGCGGGGGGTGGACGCGACGGTGAAGTTCGCGACCGCGGCCCCGGACGGGGTGAAGCGCAGCTCCGGGTCCCCGGTCAGGTTCCCGATCACCGTGATGGTGGTCTCACCGGCCATGGCGGCCTCCTCGCTCGTTCCGACGGATCGACTGCGGCTGTGCCGCACGGGTGGGGTGCTGCCCGGACGTTAGCGCCGGGCACCCACACGCGGGGCTCAGACCTCGCGGCGCAGGACCTTGGTGCGCAGGACGACCTCGTTGAGGCCGAGCTGGCGGTCGAGCTCCTTGGCGGTCGCGGGCGACGCGGTGAAGTCGACGACGGCGTAGATGCCCTCGGCCTTCTTCTTGATGTCGTACGCGAGGCGACGACGGCCCCACACGTCCACCTTGTCGACGGTGCCACCCTCGGTCTTGACGACCGTCAGGTACTTGTCGAGCGACGGGGCGACGGTGCGCTCCTCGATCTCGGGGTCGAGGATGATCATGATCTCGTACTGACGCAGGCTCATACCCACCTCCTCTGGTCTTCGCGGTCACGGTCGGTCCGTGACAGGAGGGTCTCGTGCGTCTGCGCGTCCACGCCCCGATGGTCGGGGTGCGGGCACGCGGAACCGTCCGCGAGGGACGGCAGCGGCCCAGCCTACCGGGTCGTGGACGCAGGACCTACCACGTCTGCGTCACGCCCGGCGGGCCGGGATCAGCCGCCCTGGTTGCCCGGGCCCTGCTGCCCCGCGCCGGCGGTCTCCGTCGGCTGGGGCTGGGGCTGCTGCGGCTGCTGCGTCTGGGTCGGCTGGGGCGTCGGCTGCGGCGGCGGGCCGCTCGACACGACGATCGTCACGGTGGACCCCACCCCGACGGTCGCGCCCTCGCCCGGCTCCGCGCGGATGACACGCCCCGCCGGGACGCTCGTCGAGCGCTCGGAGGTGACGCTGGGCACCAGGTTCGCCGCGAGCACGGCGCCGCTGGCGTCCGCCTCGGTCCGCCCCACGAGCCCGCCGGGCACCTGCACCTCGGTCGGCGCCTCCTCGGTCGGCTCCGGCGCGGCGGTCTCCGTCGGCGTCGCCGTGGCCGTCGCCGTGGGCTTGCGGCCCACGTTCGCGCGCGCCGGGAACTCCTGGACCTCGGCGTACTCGGGCTGCGCGAACACCTTCTCCATGTAGGACGCCCACAGGGCCGACGGGTACGACCCGCCGGTGACCTCGCGGACGCCGCCCCACGGCGTGATGGTGACGAGCGACCTGTCGTCGTCGGCGAGCTGCGACAGCGACACCGCGGTCGCGAGCTGCGGCACGTAGCCGACGAACCACGCCGACTTGTTCTCGGACGACGTGCCGGTCTTGCCGGCGATCGGGCGCCCGAGCGGCTTCACGTTGCGCTCCGCCGACCCGCGCTCGACGACCTGCGTCATCGCGTAGGTCGCATCGGCCATGACCTCGGGCCGGAACGCCTGGTTGCCGGTGGTGTCGGGCGTGTAGGCCACCGAGCCGTCCGTGTTGAGGACCGTCTGCACGATGTGCGGCGCGCGGTGCACGCCCTGCGCGGCGAAGGTCGCGTAGGCGCCGGCCATATCGAGCGGGTGCACCGCGTCGGCGCCGAGCACGTTGGACGGCTCGAGCGTCGGCTCGGTCGTGATGCCCGCCTTCTTCGCGACCTCGGCCGTCGACTGCGGCCCGACCTCGAGGTTGAGCTGCGCGTACACCGTGTTGACGGAGTCGGCGGTCGCCGCGGCCAGGTCGATGCGCCCGAAGTCCTGGTTGCCGAAGTTGCGGACGTCGACCTCGCCGCCGCCCCACGCGTCGAAGCGCTGCGGCGACCGGCCGTCGTACGCCGTCCCGAGCCCGATGCCCTTCTCGAGCCCGGCGACGAGCGTGAAGGGCTTGAACGTCGAGCCGGCCTGGATGAGGTCGAACGTGGCGGTGTTGCGGGAGTCGGCGAGGTAGTCCGGCCCGCCGTAGAGGGACACGATGCCGCCCGTCGCGGGGTCCACCGAGACGACCGAGACGCGCATGCGCTCGTTCGGCGTCGCGCCGTCCGACAGCGCGCCGGCGCGCAGCTCCTCGACGGAGACCTTCGCGGCCTCCTGCACCTCGGGGTCGATCGTCGTGATGATCTCGAGCCCGCGCGTGCGCAGCTCGTCCTCGCGCCACAGCTTCGTCGCGAGCAGCTCGTCCTCGACCATCTTGAGGAGGTAGCCGTTGGGGCCGCGGTACGTCTCGCCGCGGGCGTACTCGATCGTCGTCGGGAACACCTGCGCCGCGCGGTCGGCGGCGGTCAGCCACCCGGAGTCGACCATCGAGTCGAGCACGATGCCCCAGCGCTGCTGCGCCTTCTCGGGGCTGTTCGCCGGGTCCCAGTTGTTCGGGGACGGGATCACCGCGGCGAGCAGGGCCGCCTCGGAGACGCTCAGCTCGGCGGCGGGCTTGCCGAAGTACGACTGCGACGCAGCCTGGATGCCGTACGAGTCACGACCGAAGTAGATCGTGTTCAGGTACCGGCCCATGATCTGTTCCTTGGACTCCTTCTGGGAGATCTTGATGGCGAGGATCGCCTCCTTCGCCTTGCCCAGGTAGTCCGTCGTCGTGTTCTGGTAGTACCGCTCGACGTACTGCTGGGTCAGCGTCGACCCGCCCTGCGTCGGCTTGCCCTGCACGTTGTTGATGAAGGCGCGCGCCATGCCCGTGATCGAGATGCCGCGGTTGGAGAAGAAGGTCTTGTCCTCGCCGGCGGCGACGGCCTTGCCGATGTGGTCGGGCAGCGTCGCGTAGTCGACGATCTCGCGCTTCTGCTCCGCGAACTGGCCCATGACGGGTCCGGGCGTGCCGGGCTCGGCGCCCGCGAAGTACACGGTCGTCGTCTCGAAGGACACCTCGTCGAGCTCGTCCGGCGGCTGCACCAGCGCGAACGCGGCGACGCCGGCGCCCAGCACGAGGAAGACGCCGCCGATGAACGTGCCCAGGAGCACGCGCCACGAGGGCAGCCACCGGTGCAGACCGGTGTACCCCGAGCGCGGGTAGTCCCAGAAGCGGCGCTTGCCGCCCTCCGACGTCGGGCGTCGCGTCGCGCGCCGGGCGCGGGGGGGCGCCGCACGGCGGTTCGAGGCTGCCAACTCCAGGCCTTCCGTCGACGACTGGTCCGGCGTCGTCGCCCGTCCCGGGGGTGGGGACGGGCACGGCGGCGCCGCGCCCAGTATGGACGAACGACCTGGGGCGTTCGCCCCAGGGCGCCCTCGGACGTCCGATCCTCAGCGACCTTTCACATGATCGGCACGCCGCCGTGACGCCGGACGCGGTCGCGGCACGCCCGCAGGGGTCGGCGTCGCCGCCTGCGGTTGTGCGGCGCGTTCGCGTCGATCTATTCTCCGGATGTATCGCGGTGATACATCGAGAACCGGACCAGGTGGTCCGGGACGGTCGCAGACGGAGGAGGGTGACGTGCGCGGACGCTCCGACGTGCTCGAGCCGGCCATCCTCGGGCTGCTCGCCGAGGCACCCATGCACGGGTACGAGCTGCGCAAGCGGCTCAACCTCGTCCTCGGCTCGTTCCGCGCGCTGTCCTACGGCTCCCTGTACCCCGCGCTGAAGTCGCTCGCGGCCCGCGGCTGGATCGTGGGCACCGAGGCGCCGGCCGACCGCGCCGTCGCCACGAAGCGCGCGCGCATCGTGTACCAGCTCACCGCGGACGGCAAGGAGCACCTCCAGCAGGTGCTGCGGACCGCCGGGCCGTCGGCGTGGGAGGACGAGAACTTCGACGTGCGGTTCGCGTTCTTCGGCCAGACGGACGCCGAGACGCGCCTGCGCATCCTCGAGGGCCGCCGCACCCGCCTGACCGAGCGGCTCGAGACCATCCGCCTGTCGTTCAACCGCACCCGCGAGCGCATGGACGAGTACACGCTCGAGCTCCAGCGCCACGGCCTCGAGCAGGTCGAGCGCGAGGTGCGCTGGCTCGACGGCCTCATCGACAACGAGCGCGGCGTCCGCCGCGCCCGCACCGAGAGCGGCGGCCGACCGGCTGCCGTCACAGACGACGCCGAGGGATCCACCGAGGCGCACACCGAGAAGGAGCGAGGATGACCTCCATCCGCGTCGCCATCGTCGGCGTCGGCAACTGCGCCGCATCGCTGGTCCAGGGCGTGCACTACTACCGTGACGCCGACCCGCAGGCGAAGGTCCCGGGCCTCATGCACGTGCAGTTCGGCGACTACCACGTGCGCGACATCGAGTTCGTCGCCGCGTTCGACGTCGACGCGAAGAAGGTCGGCTTCGACCTCTCCGAGGCGATCTTCAACTCCGAGAACAACACCATCAAGATCTCGGACGTCCCGCCGCTGGGCGTCCCGGTGCTGCGCGGCCACACGCTCGACGGCATCGGCAAGTACTACGCGCAGACCATCGAGGAGTCGGACGCCGAGCCGGTCGACGTCGTCGCCGCGCTGCGCGAGGCCCAGGTCGACGTGCTGATCTGCTACCTGCCCGTCGGGTCGGAGGACGCCGCGAAGTTCTACGCGCAGGCCGCGATCGACGCCGGCGTGGCGTTCGTCAACGCGCTGCCCGTCTTCATCGCGTCCGACCCCGAGTGGGCCGCGAAGTTCGAGGCCGCCGGCGTGCCGATCGTCGGCGACGACATCAAGTCGCAGGTCGGCGCGACCATCACGCACCGCGTGCTCGCCCGCCTGTTCGAGGACCGCGGCGTCATCCTGGACCGCACGTACCAGCTGAACGTCGGCGGCAACATGGACTTCAAGAACATGCTCGAGCGCGAGCGCCTGGAGTCCAAGAAGGTCTCGAAGACGCAGGCCGTCACCTCGAACCTCGACGACGGCCCGCTGGCCGGCAAGAAGGACGACCGCAACGTCCACATCGGCCCGTCGGACTACGTCGCGTGGCTCGACGACCGCAAGTGGGCGTACGTGCGCCTCGAGGGCCGCGCGTTCGGCGACGTCCCGCTGAACCTCGAGTACAAGCTCGAGGTCTGGGACTCCCCGAACTCGGCCGGCGTCATCATCGACGCGCTCCGCGCGGCGAAGATCGCGAAGGACCGCGGCGTCGGTGGCCCGATCCTGTCGGCGTCGACGTACTTCATGAAGTCCCCGCCGGTCCAGATGGAGGACCAGAAGGGCCGCGCCGAGCTCGAGGCCTTCATCCGCGGCGAGAACGAGCGCTGAGCCGGAGCGCCGCGGAGAGTCAGCGCGCACGGGAACGAGCGCCGAGCCCGACCTGACCGGCACGAGGGCCCGACGAGCACGTCTCGTCGGGCCCTCGGCCGTGCGGCGGGACGACGCCGTCGCGCTCGAGCCGGCGGGCCCCGCTCAGCCGGACGCCGGCACGAAGTCCGTCGAGCCGAACGGGCGCAGCGTCGGGTCGTCGGGCGGCTCCTGCGTGAGCTGAACCGCCTCGCCGGTGGCGACATCGACCGACCACAGCACGCCGTGCGCGTCGATGAGCGGGTCGTCCGTCCGGACCTCGACCACGACACGGCCGTCCCCGCCGGCGCGCGCCGCGAGCACACGACCGCCGAGGGCCTCCGTCGTGAGCGGTACCCATGCGCCGCGGCGCCACACCCACGCCTCGCTCGTCCCGAAGCCTGCACCGACGCGCGGACCGACCATGACGCGCTCGCCACCGACCTGCAGCACCGCCGTCGCGGGCTGGACGTCGCCCGCTCGCACGTCCGAGAGGACCACGGGCTCACCGGTGAGCCCGACGAGCACACGCCGCTGCGCGGTCGGCTCCGGTGCCTCCTCGTCCTCCGAGTACCAGCGGTCCATGCCCTCGTAGCACTCCTGGAGCAACGTCGTGGCGTCCCACCAGCCGACGTTCCCGCAGAGGTGGCCGGCCGGGCCGGCAGGGCGCGACGTGGTCGTGCCCGTGGTCAGGTCAGCCACGAGCACGTCCCTCCCGTCCTCGTGCTCGTCGACCACCACGCGGCGTCCGTCCGGGCTCACCGCCACCGTCGACCCGCTGCGCAGGTCGCTGAGCACGGTGCGGACCGTGCCGTCGTCGACGACACGCACCTCCGTCGTCGTCCCGCCCGGTCCGTACCCCTCCCACACCTCCGCGCCGTCGGCGGTCCGACCGACGAGCTGCGACAGCCTGCTCACCGTCGGTACGTCGGCCGTGACCGCACCGGACCGCAGGTCGAGCGTGCCCCGCACGCCGAGCTCCCCCTCGTCCGTCTGCGTCACGACCACGGCGGTCGGGCCGCCGTCCCACGCCGCCAGCGTCACGGAACCGACGACGTCGGCGACGAGGTAGGACGTCCCGTCCGGGGCGACGAGCGAGATCACGCCCTCGCTCACCTGCTCGTCGTCGCGCAGGTAGCCGTACCCGCGGACGAGGGTCCAGCCCGGACCGGTCCGGTCGAGGAGCCCCGGCGGCATGGCGTACAGCCGAGCGGCGCCCGGGCGCTCCACCACGTCGAGACCCGCCGTGTCCTCGCGGACCGGTCCGGCCGACGTCGGCGTGGGGGTCGGCGTCCCCGTCGGCGTGGGGGTCGCCGTGGACGTCGGGGACGGGGTCGGCGTCTCGACGGGCTCGACGGGCGTGCGGTGCAGCCCGAACCAGCCGGCGGTGCCGACGGCGAGAACCGTGACGGCGGCGACCGACGCGTACTGCGCCGAGCGCAGCGCACGGCGGCGGCGCACGTCGCGGTGCAGCGCGGCCAGCTCGGCCGCTTCAAGGCGGGTGTCCCGCTCACGGTCCTCGAGGGCGTCCAGCGCGCCGGTCAGGCGGGCGGTCAGGTCATCGGTCACGACGGGTCTCCTCCCGGCCGACGAGGTGCACCGGCGCCGCGTCGGCGGCCCGTGCGGCGGTGGTGCCCAGACGGGCGTTGAGCGTGGCGACACCGTCGCTGACGTACCGCTTGACGGCCCCCTCGCTCAGGCCCAGCAGCTGCGCGGTCTCCTTCACCGACAGGTCGTCCAGGTGCCGCAGCAGCACGCACGCACGCTCCCGCGGGCTCAGGTCACCCAGCGCCGCGACCACGTCGGCCCCCAGCACGTCCGGGTCCGGATCCGTCACCGCGTGCTCGCTCATGACCGCCAGCCGCGCCACCGTCTGCCGCTCCCGGCCCCGCCGGCGCGTCCCGTCGACGAACCGCGACACGATCGCCCGGCACACGTACTGCTCGGCCTGCTGCACCGACCCGAAGGTCGCCCGCGCCGCGAACGTCGAGACCAGCGCGTCGTGCACCAGGTCCACCGCCTCGGCACGCGACCCCGACACGAGCGTCGCCCGCGCCACCAGCGCCCCGTACCTCTCCTGCACCAACGCGTCGAGCGCCGGCTGCCACCGACCGCTCACGCCACCCACCGTCCCGGCACTGTGCCCTCCTCGTCGTGCGTGCGAGTACAACGCATGCACCCCGCGCGCGGTTGGGTCCCACGCGCGGGGGGCGGCAGACGGGGGACGGCGGGCGGACGTCCGCGGGCGGGCGGTGCTCGCCGCGCGGCTCAGCGCGCCGGCACGAACGCGTCCACGGAGGCCACCCGCCACCCGTCCACGACCACCTGCTGCGGCGCCCGCGCCTCGAGCCAGGCGAGCGTCGTGAGGGCGCCGGTGGTGGTGTCCACCCGGACGTCCCGCTGGAGGTCGGCGCGGCCGCTGCCGGGGTAGCAGCCGTTGAGGTGCGTCCACACGGCGTCGCCGGCGACCACCACGCCGGTGCCGTGGTCGTACGGCGACCAGTCGTCGGTGAGCGACCGGACGGCACCGTCGGCGAGCACCGCCGGGTCGCCCGTCACGTCGCAGGGCGCGGGGACCGTCACCCGGCCGAGCGCCACGCGCCCGTCCGCGAGCGGCCACGCCTGCCGCACCGGGACGTCGGACGTCCCCAGCGCCCGGGACGCCGAGCCCTGCGCGACGTCCACGGCGAGCAGCCGCCAGGACCCGTCGGGCTGCTCGCAGGCGACGAGGACGTCGTGGTCGCCCGCCCACCCGTCGGGCCGGCACGCGGTGCCGTCGGGCCACGCCGTGAGCGGGTGGATCGCGCCGTCGCGGACGTCGAGGGCGACGGGGTCGCCGGCCGCGTCCTGCAGCACGAGCCACGCGCGGTCCGGGCTCAGCGGCTGCAGGCGCTGGGGGATGGCGACGATGCCGAGCTCGCGCGCGGTGCCGTCGGGCGCCAACGCCTGCAGGTGCCCCTCGTACGCCGGTGCACCGGCGGTCGCGGCCGGCCGGCCGGGGTCCGTCCCGGTCGACTCCGGCTCCCACCCGACGAGCGTGCCGGGGAACGCCGGGGACACGGTGCCCGCCGCGACCTCGTCGGCCAGCTCCGCGGGCGCGTCGCGCCCCACCCACAGCGACTCACCCGTCACCGCGACCCCGAGGGGCTGCCGGTCCCACGGCAGCGGCAGCTCGACGAGCTCACCCGTGACCAGGTCGAGCCACCCGCTGCGCAGCACGTCGTCGGCACCCCGGGCCGAGGCCACGGCGTACGTCCCGCCCGCCGGCCAGGCGTGCAGGCCGAGCGTCGTGCGCGCGTCCACCTCGAGCACGGCCGTGCGCACCCCCGCGGGGTCGACGACGTCCACGGTCGTGCGCATGGCGTCGGGCGCGAGCACGCCGTCCTCGTCGATCCCGGCGCGGTACTGCCCGCTCTCCGCCAGCAGCCAGCCCTCCCCCGCGGACGCGAGCAGACCGTCCGGCACCGCGAGCGGCGTCGCCACCACGGTGCGCGGGCCGGCGGGCTCCGCCGCCGGCGCGGGTGCCGCGGCGGTGGGCGGAGCCGTCGGCGCCTGCGTCGGGGTCGCCGCCGGCGGCGGTGCCGGACGCCCCGCGTCGGGTGCGGCCCACCACGCGACGGCCACGACCACGACGGACGCGACGCCCGCGAGCGCGCCGTCCCGGGCGTGCCGCACGACCCGCTGCCGGCGCACCCGCCGGCGGAGCAGGGCGATGGTCACCGGCGCCGGCGCGGCACCGCGGTGCACCCGCTCGACGTGGTCCTCGACGGTCCCCAGCAGCTCTCCGAGATCAGTCACGTCGCGCCTCCTCACCCTGCACCAGCTCGACCCGCACGCCCGAACCCTCGCCGTCCGCGGCGGCGCCCAGGCGCGCCTGGAGCCGCGTCGCTCCCTCGGACGTGTACCTCTTCACCGCGCCGGCGCCGATGCCCAGCAGGTCGGCGGTCTCGGCGACGGACAGGTCCTCGAGGTGCCGCAGCACGACGCACGCGCGCTGCCGCGGCGACAGCGCGTGCAGCGCCGCGACGACGTCCCGCTCGAGCCCCTCGGGCACCAGCTCGACGTCCGGCACGGGCCGTGCCGCGCTGCGCTCGAGGGCGCGTCGCTCGGCGGCAGCCGTGCGGGCCCGGTCGACCGACCGCGTGACGATCGCCCGACGCACGTACTGCTCGGCCTCGGCAGCCGTGGTCAGCCGCGCGCGGCTCGCGAAGGTCGCGACGAGCGCGTCCTGGACCAGGTCCTCGGCGTCGGCCCGCGTCGGGACCAGCAGCGCCGCGCGCGCCAGCAGCCGCGGCCAGCGGTCGCGCGCCACCTCCTCGAGCACCGGCTCCCACCGTCGCGTCACACCGCCTCCTCGTCCGCTGCCCGTCCCCCTGCCGGCGCCTTCCCCCGGCCCTGCCGGCACGTGCGCCGGCACCAGGAGAACGGAGTCCGACGTCACGCGGTTGGGGGCCGTCGGCACGAGGGTGGTGACACCCCCGGGGCATAGCCTGTCCCGCGTGCAGGTGCTCTCCGACCTCCGGGCGCTCTGGCCGCTGAGCGGCTTCCGGCGCCTCTTCGCCGTGCGCCTGGTCAGCCAGTCGTCCGACGGCATGTTCCAGGTCGGGCTGGCGACGCTGTTCTTCTTCTCGCCGGAGAACGCGAGCACCGCCGCGGGGGTCGCGGCCGCGTTCGCGGTGCTGCTCCTGCCGTTCACGGTGGTCGGGCCGTGGGCCGGGGTGCTGCTGGACCGGTGGCGGCGCCGGCAGGTGCTGCTGTGGGGCAACCTCGTGCGGGTCGCGCTGACGCTGACGATCGCGGTCATCATGCTCACGAGCGGCGTGACGCCCGCGGTGTACGTGCTCGCGCTCGTGACCCTGTCGGTCAACCGGTTCCTGCTGTCGGCGCTGTCGGCGTCGCTGCCGAAGGTCGTCGACGGCCCCCTGCTGCTGACCGCCAACTCCCTCACGCCGACGCTCGGCGCGGCCGCGGCCGGCGTCGGCGGGGCGATCGGGTTCGTGCTGGGGCTCGTGCTGCCGGCGGGACGCGTGCGCGACGCGACCGCCCTCCTCGTCGCGGCCGCCGTCATGGCGTGCGCGTCGGCGCTGGCCACGCGGCTCGGCCCGGAGCAGCTCGGCCCCGACGAGCGCGCCGACCGCGCGGACGTGCGCGCCGCGCTGGGCGAGCTCGCGCGGGGCCTCGTCGCCGGCGCGCGGTGGCTCGTCGCCCGCCGGACGCCCGCGCAGGCGCTCGGCATCATGGCGCTGCACCGGTTCTGCTACGGCGCGGTGTTCATCGCGAGCATCCTCATCTCGCGCAACCTGCTGTCCGACCCGGCGGACGTCGACGCGGGCCTGCGGACCTTCGGGGCCGTGCTGGTCGCGAGCGGCGTCGGGTTCGCGCTCGCCGTCGTCCTGACGCCCGTGCTGAGCCCGCGCACCGGCCCGCACCGCTGGGTCGTGCTGTGCCTGGGGCTCGCGGTGGTGAGCCAGCTGCTGCTCGCCGTGACGGTCGAGCGGTGGGCCGTGCTCGCGGGCGGGCTCGCGCTGGGCCTGGCGGCGCAGGGGGCGAAGATCGCGGTCGACACGATCGTGCAGCGCGACACCGTCGACGCGTACCGCGGGCGGGCGTTCTCGCTGTACGACGTCCTGTACAACGCCGCGTTCGTCGGTGCGGCCGCGCTCGCCGCGGTGACGCTGCCCGACACCGGTTGGTCCCGGCCCGTGTTCGTGGCCCTCGCCGTCGTGTACGCGCTCGGTGCGGCGGTGTACGCGGCGGCGCCGCACGAGCCGGCGGACGTCCCCGGGCCGGCCCGCCAGGCGGCGGCCGCGTGACCGGGTCCGACGGCAGCCGCTCCGGCGCGCCCGCCGGCCCGCCGCCGGCCCTGCTCGAGGACGTCCTCACGGGCGACCTCGCGCGGCGCGTCCTCGTCGACCAGACCCTCGCCATGGTCGTCAGCGACCCGTCGCAGCCCGACGAGCCGGTCGTCTGGTCGAACGCCGCCTTCACCCGCCTCACGGGCTACGCGGCGCACGAGGTGCAGGGCCGCAACTGCCGCTTCCTGCAGACGCCGCGCACCGACCCCGCCGCCGTCGGGCGCCTGCGGGCGGCCCTCGACGCGGGCGAGGACCACGTCGAGCTCCTGCTCAACGCGCGCAAGGACGGCTCGGAGTTCTGGAACCAGCTCGTCGTGACCCACGTGCGCGACGACGCGGGGCGCGTCACGCACCGTGTCGGCGTGCAGGTGGACGTCACCGCGCGGGCGGCCGGCGAGGCGGCGCGCGACGTCGAGCTGTCCCTCGCGCGGCGGACCGGCGAGCGCCTCGCCCTGCTCGCCGAGGTCACCGACGAGCTCACCCGGCACCTCGAGTACGAGCACGCCGTCGACGCGCTCGCCGAGGTCGTCGTGCCGCGGATGGCGACGTGGGGGTTCGTCGTCGTCACGAACGAGCGCGGCCGGTTCGAGCGGCTGCACGTCGTGTCCACCGACCCCGGCACCGCCTGGGCGGCGAAGGAGCTCGCGCACGAGAGCCCCGAGTGGCTGCTGCAGTCGCCGCGCCTGCGGGCGGCTCTCGAGTCCGCGCCGGACGCCGTCGCGGACGCCCTGCCCGTCGACGTCGACTCGCTGCCGAGCCGCACGACGCCCCGCCAGCTCGAGCTCCTGCGCACGCTGCGGCTCGGGTCGGCGCTGCTCGTGCCGCTGCGGGCGCGCTCGCGCGTGATCGGCGTGCTGTGCCTGGTCAGCGACCGGCCGGACGGGTTCGACCGCGAGGCCGTCGTCACCGGCGCGCACCTGAGCAGCCGCGCGGGCGTCGTGCTCGAGAACGTGCGCCTGTACCTGGCCGAGCGGGACGCCGCGCTGACGCTGCAGCACAGCCTGCTGCCGGTGCTCGGCGACGTGGCGGGACTCGACGTCGCGGCGTCCTACCTGCCGTCGGGCCGGCGCGCCGAGGTCGGCGGCGACTGGTTCGACGCGTTCGCGCTGCCCGACGGCGCCGTGAGCCTGGCCGTCGGGGACGTCGTCGGGCACGACCTGCGCGCCGCCGCGTCGATGGGCCAGCTGCGGTCCCTGCTGCGCGCCGCCGTGTGGCGCGGCGACGCGCCGGGCACGGCCCTCGCCCGGCTCGACGAGCTGGTCCGCGGTCTCGAGCTGGCCGACCTCGCGACGTGCGTCCAGGTGCGCTGGGAGCGCACGGACGCCGGCGCGCGCCTGACCTGGGCCACCGCCGGCCACCCGCCGGGCCTCGTCCGGCTGCCGGACGGCGAGGTCGTCGAGCTGACCGGCGGCAGCACCACGCCCGTCGGGCTCGCCGGGCCGGGCCGCGGCTCGGAGGCGTCCGCGACGTTCCCGCGCGGCGCGACGCTCGTCCTCTACAGCGACGGGCTCGTCGAGCGCCGCGACCGCACGCTGCGCGACGGCATCGCCGAGCTCCGGGACGCGCTGGCGGCGACCCCGTCGGGCGCGTCGGCGGAGCAGGTGCGCGACGCGCTCGTCGCCGGGCTCGTCGGCCGGCACCAGGAGGACGACGTCTGCCTCCTCGTCGTCCGCGACGCCTGACGCGCCGTCGACCGCTCCTGCGTCGTCCGCGGCGCCCGGGCCCTCAGCCCGCGGACCCCTGCGGGACCGACCCCTGCGGACCCGAGCCCTGCCGGTCCGCCCACCACCGCAGCAGCTCCGCGCGCGCCGCGTCCTCGCCGAGCGGCCCGCGGTCCATGCGCAGCTCGAGCAGGAACCGGTACGCCTCGCCGACGTCGCGGCCGGGGCCGATCCCCAGCGCGGCCATGATCTGCGTGCCGTCGAGGTCGGGCCGGATCGCGGCGAGCTCCTCCTGCTCGCGCAGGCGGGCGATCCGGGTCTCCAGGTCGTCGTACGCGGCGGACAGGCGCGCGGCCTTGCGCGTGTTCCGCGTCGTGGAGTCGGAGCGCGTGAGGCGGTGCAGGCGCTCGAGCAGCGGGCCCGCGTCGGTGACGTAGCGGCGCACGGCCGAGTCGGTCCACTCCCCCTCGCCGTAGCCGTGGAACCGCAGGTGCAGCTCGGTGAGGCGGGCGACGTCCTGCACGGTCTGCTTGTCGAACCGCAGCGCCTTGAGCCGCTTGGCGACCATCTTGGCGCCGACGACCTCGTGGTGGTGGAAGCTGACGCCGCCGCCCGTCTCGAACCGGCGCGTGCGCGGCTTGCCGATGTCGTGCAGCAGCGCGGCGAGGCGCAGCACCAGGTCAGGGCCGGGGACGGCGCCGTCCGGGCCGGTCTCCAGCGCGATCGCCTTCTCGAGCACCATGAGCGAGTGCTCGTACACGTCCTTGTGGCGGTGGTGCTCGTCGATCTCCAGCCGCAGGGCGGGCAGCTCGGGCAGCACGTGCTCGGCGAGGCCGGTGTCGACGAGCAGCTCGAGCCCGGCGCGCGCGTGCGGCGCGAGCAGCAGCTTGACCAGCTCGTCGCGGACGCGCTCCGCCGAGACGATCGTGATGCGCTCGGCCATGTCGACGACGGCCGCACGGGCGGCGTCGTCGAGCGTGAACCCGAGCTGGGCGACGAACCGCGCCGCGCGCATCATGCGCAGCGGGTCGTCGTCGAACGACTGCCGCGGGTCGACGGGCGTGCGCAGGACGCGCCGCGCGAGGTCGCCGAGGCCGTCGAACGGGTCGACGAACACGAGGTCCGGCACGCGCACCGCCATCGCGTTGACCGTGAAGTCGCGGCGGGACAGGTCGCCCTCGAGCGTGTCCCCGAAGGCGACGACGGGCTTGCGGGACGACGCGTCGTACTCGTCGGTCCGGTACGTCGTCACCTCGACGACGACGTCGGCCGACCCGGTCCCGCGCCGGCCCGCGAACCGCCGCGCGCCGACCGTGCCGAACTCGCGCCCGACGTCCCAGTGCGCGTCGCCCCACGCCGCCAGCAGCGGCTCGGCGTCGTCCGGCGTCGCCGACGTGGCGAAGTCGAGGTCGTTGCTCACGCGGCCGAGGAACGCGTCGCGGACGGGCCCGCCGACCAGCGCGAGCTCGTGCCCGGCCGCGCGGAAGGCCTCCCCGAGCGGCCCGGCGTCCGGCGCCATGCGCGTCAGCACGTCGATCGCGCGCCGCTGGAGCTGGACGAGGGAGGGCTGCTGCTGGGAGGGGGAGGGTCGGTCGTCGGTCTCGCGCGGCACCGCACCAGGGTGCCAGAGGTCGCGTCCGGCGCCGCGCGCCGCCGGGCGCCGCCGGGCGACGACCGGGTGACGAGGAAGGACGACACGGGACAGGAGGGGAGGACTCGTTACAGTGTCGGCATGTCCGCCGCCGCCCATCCGCCCGTCCCCGGGCGTGTGCCGGCGCCGCCCGGCGGCCATCCCCTCCGCATCGACCCCGCCCGGCTCGCCCCCCGCCCCCACCCCGTGCCGGTGCCGGTGGTGGACGAGACGTCGGCCGGCGGCCTCGTCGTGGCGCGCCGGCACGGCGAGTACGAGGCGGCCGTCATCGCGCGGCGCAACCGGGCCGGTCGGCTCGAGTGGTGCCTGCCGAAGGGCCACCTCGAGGGCGACGAGACGCCCGAGGAGGCCGCGGTCCGCGAGATCGCCGAGGAGACGGGCATCACCGGCCGGGTCCTGCGGCGCCTCGGCGTCATCGACTACTGGTTCTCCGGCGACGACCGGCGCGTGCACAAGGTCGTGCACCACTTCCTGCTCGGCGCCGTGCACGGCGACCTCACGGTCGAGAACGACCCCGACGGCGAGGCCGAGGACGTCGAGTGGGTGCGTGTCGCCGACCTGTCCGCGCGTCTCGCGTACCCGAACGAGCGCCGGCTCGCCGGCACGGCCCTCGTGGTCCTCACCGACGACGCATGAGCGCACCCGCCCGCCGTCGCACCCCGCCCGCGCTGCTCGCGCTGCTGGTGCTGGCCGGGCTGCTCGCGGGCGTCGTCGGGCTGCTCGTGCCGACCGCCCCGGACGCCCGCGCCGCCACCACGCCCGAGCCGACGTCGTCGCCCGCACCCGCCGACCCCTCCCCCGCGCCCGCCCCCGCCGCGCCGGTCGACCCGTCGCCCACGACGGAGCCCCCCGGTGAGCCCGCCGCGCCCGGGGCGGGCCCGGCCGCCACCGCGCCGTCGGCGCGCACCGGCCCGTCGGCGTCCGCCACGCGCACGCCGACGGACGACGAGGACGAGGACGAGGACGACGCGGCGGCCCTGCCCGTCCGGGTGCAGGTGCTCGACGTCGCACCGCCCGTGCTGCGCCCCGGCGAGGACCTCACCGTGCGCGTGCTGCTGACGAACACCGGCGAGGACGAGGTCGCGGCGCCCCGCGCGTACGTGCGCATCGAGCGGATCCGCCCCGGCACGCGCGCCGACCTCGCCACGTGGCTCGACCAGCCGGCGGCCGCAGGCGGCGGCGGGCGCGTCGGCAGCCGCGCGGCGAGCGCGACCGCGCCTGACCCGCTCGCGCCCGGCGCCGGCGTCGAGCTGACCGTGACCGTGCCCGCGGGCGACGTCGGCCTGCTCGACCGGCCGGACGTGTGGGGGCCCCGCGGCCTGGCGGTCGAGGCCGTGGACGGCTCGCGGCGGGTCGGCCTCGAGCGCACGTTCGTGCTGTGGGCGCCCGAGGGCGCCATCCCCCAGGCGCGCGTCTCCGTGCTCGCGCCCGTGGTCGGCCCGCCGGCCGTCCCGGCGGGCGTCGACGGCGACGTGCCGGTGCCCGGCGACGGCCTCCAGACGCTCGTCGGGCCCGACGGCCGCCTCGCCGACGTGCTCGCCGTCGCGCGGGCCCACCCCGACGTGTCGCTCGCCGTCGACCCCGCGCTGGTCGCCGCGGCGCGCGCCGCCGACGGCGAGGCCGGCACCTGGGCGCAGGAGCTCCTCGCCGTCGCCGCGGGACGCGACGTCATGGTGCTGCCGTGGGGCGACCCCGACCTCACCGCGCTCGCGCACGCCGGCACGCCGGACCTGCTGCGCGCCGCCGTCGACCGGTCCCGCGCCGCCGTCGCCGGCGGCGACCGCCAGGACGCCCCGCTCGCCGGGCGCACCGACGTGCTGTGGGCGCCGGGCCCCTCCACCGACCAGCCCACCGCGGCGCTCGCCGCGGACGCCGGCGCCGAGGTCCTCGTCCTGCGCCCCGGCGACCTGCCGCCCCGCGACGGCGAGGCCGGCAGCGCGCGCACCGACGCCGGCGGCGGGCTCGTGGGGCTCGTCCCCGACGAGGTGCTCACGCAGCTGCTCATCGACCCGACGTCCCTCGACCCCGACGCCACCCGCGCGACGGTCGTGCAGCGCGTGCTGGCCGAGCTGTCGGTCGTCGCGCGATCCTCGGACGACGGGCCGCAGCACCTGCTCGTCGCGCCGCCGCGCGGCTGGACGCCCGACACCGAGGTGGTCGCCGCGGTCCTCGCCGCGGTGCAGGACGCGCCGTGGTCGCGGCTGTCGTCCCTCTCGTCGCTGCTCGGTGCGTCGTCGGACACCACCGCACGCACGCCGCTGCCCGCGCAGACGTCCGTCGAGGCGGCGCTCGGACCGGAGGACGTGCGTCGGCTCGCCGGGTCGCGCGCCGCGACCCAGGCGTTCGCCGCCGTGACGACCGACGCCGACGCGATCGTCGAGGGCGTGGACGAGGCCGTGCTCGCGCCGCTCGCGACGGCGTGGCGCGCCGACCCGGCCGCCCGCGCCGGGCTCGTCGACTCCGTCACCGCCGCCGTCGACGCGCGCCGCACCGGGCTCGAGCTCGCGCAGCCCAGCACCCAGAACATCATCAGCGCGAGCGGCGAGGTGCGGTACACCGTGCGCAACGCGCTGCCCGCGGACGCGACCGTGCGCGTGCGGACCACGCCGCGCAAGGCGTGCCTGCAGGCCGGGGGCAGCGAGGCCGTCGTCGTGCCGGCCGGGGGCGAGGCGGCCGTGCCGGTACCGGTGCGCGCCACCGCGAACTGCGACGTCGAGGTCGAGGCGGTGCTGACCAGCGCCGACGGCGTGGAGCTGTCCGCGCCCGTCGCGTTCCTCGCCCGCGTCACGCCGACCATCGAGTCGGTCGGCACGGGCGTCGTCGGCGTGCTGCTGGCCGTCGGGCTCGTGCTCGGCATCGTCCGGACCGTCCGGCGCGGCCAGAGCGCGCGGCGCGGTGCGCGGCGGGTCCGCGAGGAGGAGGGCACGCGGCCGCTGCCGGTGCTCGGCGGGACGCCGGAGGGAGACGCGTGAGCGGGACGGGGTCGGCGGGCGGCGCGGGGACCACGGGGGCGGACCCCGACGGGTCCGTGGGGTCGGCCGTGCCGGCGGGGTCCCCCGACGGGACGTCGCGGGGGGCGGTGCGCCGCGGGGCGGCGGTCATGGCGTCCGGCACGGCCGTGTCCCGGCTGCTCGGCTTCCTGCGCGCGATGGCGCTCGCCGCGGCGATCGGCGCGACCGGGCAGGCCGCCGACGCGTTCTCGGTCGCCAACAAGCTGCCGAACGTGCTGTTCATGCTCCTCGCGGGCGGCGTGCTGAATGCGGTCCTCGTGCCGCAGGTCGTGCGCGCGTACAAGCGGCAGGCGGGGCAGGAGTACGTCGACCGGCTGCTGTCGTTCGGGTTCGCGCTGCTCGCGGTGCTGACCGTCGCGCTGACCCTCGCGGCTCCGCCGCTCGTCCGCCTGTACGCCGACTTCGCCAGCGAGACGCAGGAGGAGCTCGCGATCACGTTCGCGTACTGGTGCATCCCCCAGCTGTTCTTCTACGGCGCCTACGCGCTGCTCGGCCAGGTGCTCAACGCGCGGCAGTCGTTCGGTCCGTACATGTGGGCGCCGGTCGTCAACAACGTGGTGTCGATCGCGGGCTTCGGCGTGTTCATCGCGGTGTTCGGGCGCGACGTCACCGCGGCCGCGACCTGGGACCCGGGACGCATCGCCGTGCTCGCGGGGACGGCCACCCTCGGCGTGGTCGCGCAGGCGCTCGTCCTCGTCCCGTTCCTGCGCCGCGCCGGCGTCTCGTACCGGTGGCGCTGGGGCCTGCGCGGGTCGGGGCTGGGCCGGGCGGGCACCGTCGCGACGTGGACGTTCGTCGGGCTGGCGATCGGCCTGCTGGGGAACCTCCTCGTCAGCCGGGTCGCGTCCGCGGCGCCCGGTGCCTCGGACGACGCGTACGTCGCCGGCAACGCGGCCTACGACTACGCGTTCACGCTGTTCATGCTGCCCCACTCGCTGGTCACGGTCTCGCTGCTGACCGCGCTGTTCACCCGGCTGTCCACGCAGGCCCACGACGACGACACCGCCGCCGTGCGGGGGACCCTGTCCTCCGGGCTCCGCGTCGTCGGCCTGTTCACCGTGCTGGCGGCCGCCGGCCTCGTCGTGCTCGCGGAGCCGGTCACGCGGCTCGTGCTGTTCAGCCAGCCGCAGGGGTCGGTCGACGCGGTCGCGGGCGTGGTCGCCGCGATGGCCGTCGGGCTGCCCGCCTTCGGCGCGTGGTCGATGTGCCAGCGCGTGTACTACGCCTACGAGGACGCGAAGGGCATGGTGCCGATCCAGGTCGCCATGGTCGTCGTCGTCGCGGGCGGCACGCTGCTCGGCCGGGCGCTGCTGCCGAGCACCGCCTGGGTCGCCGGCGCGGGCCTGTCGATGAGCGTGTCGTACGTGGTCGGCGCGGTCGCGGCCCTGGTCCTGCTGCGGCGGCGGCTGCGGGACGTCGACGCCCGTGCCGTCGTCCGCACGCACGCACGCGCCCTGCTCGCGGGGCTCGTCGCCGCCGGGGTGGGCGTGCTCGGGCTGCTCGCGCTCGAGCGCTGGGGACCCGCGGGCGTCGCCGGCGCCGTCGTGCAGTGCGTCGTGGTCGGCGGCGCGATGGGCCTCGTGTATCTCGGCGCGCTGCGGCTGATGCGGGTACGGGAGCTCGACCTGCTGCTCGGACCGGTGCTGCGCAGGCTCCGCAAGGGGCGGGGGTCGGACCGACCCGTCTAGCATGGCCCCGGGGTGGGCGGCCGGCGTGCGCGGTCGGACGTGATCGGACGGGTGGTCGGACGAGCGGAGGTGCGGACGTGGCGGAGGTCGGCCGGGGCACGGTGCTGGCGGGGCGCTACCGCGTGCTCGAACCCCTCCCCTCGGACCTCGACGGCGTGTCCGTCTGGCGGGCGACCGACCAGATCCTCGACCGCCCCGTGCGCGTCCGCGTGCTCCAGTCCGGCGACGTCGCCCCCGCGCTCGACGCGGCCCGTCGTGCCGCCCTCGTCACCGACGCCCGGCTCGTGCGCGTGCTCGACGTCGGCACGCACGAGGGCGTCGGCTACGTCGTCTCCGAGCAGATCGTGGGCGCGTCGCTAGCGCAGCTCGTCGAGCACGGCCCGCTGACGGCCGACCAGGCCCGTGCCGTCGTCGGCGAGGCGGCCGCGGCCCTCGAGGTCGCCCGGCGGCGCGGCGTGCACCACCTCGCCCTGCGCCCGTCCGTCGTGCACGTGTCCGCCGACGGCCGCGTGCTCATCGCCGGGCTCGCGCTCGACGCCGCCCTGCTCGGTGTCCCGCACGGCGACGCCGCCGCCACCAGCCGCCGCGACGCCGTCGACCTCGTCCGGCTGCTCTACACGGGCCTCACCGGGCGCTGGCCCGCCGACCGCGACGGCGTCCTCCAGGTCGCCGGCATGGAGCTCGCGCCCGTGCTCGACGGCGCTCCGGTGCCGCCCGCCGAGCTGGCCGCCGGTGTCCCCAACGACCTGGACACGCTCTGCACCGTGACCCTCGGCGGGTACGAGGACGGTCCGCACAGCCCCGGCGACCTCGTGCACGAGCTCGAACCGTGGGGCGAGATCCGCGTGGGCCGGTCCGCCGACGACGTCGCCGCACGCCCGGGCGCCGCCGCTGCGGCGGGTTCGGCACCGGCCGAGGTCGAGGCCGCCACCGCGCCCGTCCGCGTGCCCCGGCAGTCCGTCCGGACGGTGTTCGACGAGGCGCCTCCCGGCGTCGTGCGTCCCGGCACGCCGCCGCCCGCCGCGCCCGCGCGTGCGAGCGGCCTGCCGACGTCGACGTCGCGGGTCGAGCGGACGAGCGCGCTGCCGGCGGCGGGTGCCGTCGGTGCTGCCGGGGCCGGCGCCGCCGGCGTCGGCGCCACGCACGGCGCGCCCGCCGCCGCGGCGCCCACGCTGCCCGCCAGTCTCCCGCCCGTCTCCGCAGGTCACGGCGGTGGCGGCGCGCCCTCGTCCGTCCCGCCGGCCGCGGACGACGACGCCTGGGGCACCGCCGCCTGGGGAGGCGACGACGGCGGCGACGACCCGTTCCCGTTCGAGCAGGACGAGCCCGAGGGCCGCCGCCGCTTCGACCCGACGGCCGTCGTGCTCGTCGTCGTGGGCATCGTGGTGCTCGTCGGGCTCGTGTTCGCCGCGCGGGCGCTGTTCACGCTGCCCGACGGCGGCGACCCGGGCGGCGGCACGCAGGCCGAGGAGCCCGCGGCCCCGCCGTCGTCCGCGCCGCCCGCCGAGGGCGAGGAGCCCGCGCCCGAGGAGCCGGCCGCCGGCGGCCCGCCCGTCGTGCTCGGCATCCGCACCGTCAACCCCACCGACCCGGCGGGTGAGCGCGAGGAGGAGGTCAGCCGCGCGATCGACGGCGACCCGGCCAGCTTCTGGTTCTCCCAGACGTACTCGCGGCCCGACTTCGGCGGCCTCAAGGACGGCGTCGGCCTCGAGGTGCGGCTCGCCCAGCCCACCGCCGTCAGCGGCGTGACGCTGCTGGTCAACGGCACGGGCGGCAACGTCGAGGTGCGTGCCACCGGCGGCGACGCGCCCACCACCGGCGACGTGCTGGCGTCCGGCCCGATGGGCCCGGAGACGGCACTCACGTTCGCCGCGCCGGTCGAGACGGACGTGCTCACGGTGTGGTTCACCGAGCTGCCCACCATGGCCGACGGGCGCTTCCGCATCGAGCTCACCGAGCTGACGGTCGGCTGACCCGGCGGCCGGACGGGGCCGCCGGCCGGGCCTCCCGTGACGCCGCGGACGGGTCCCGCACCGGGAACAGATCGGCCCTACGATCGGTTTGACGGGGCAGATCAGGCCACCACCCGAGGGCTGTCGCCCGCGCGACGCACCGAACGACAAGCGAGGCACCTGTGAGCGCTCAGAACCCCGGCACGACCGAGCAGGGCGACGTCCACGACGTCGTCATCGTCGGTTCCGGACCCGCGGGGTACACCGCCGCCGTCTACGCCGCCCGCGCGGGCCTCGCGCCGGTCGTCGTGGCCGGCTCGGTGACCGCCGGCGGTGCGCTGATGAACACCACCGAGGTGGAGAACTTCCCCGGCTTCCCCGACGGCGTCCAGGGCCCCGAGCTCATGGACAACATGCAGAAGCAGGCCGAGAAGTTCGGCGCGACCGTCCTGTGGGACGACGCGACGGAGCTCGACCTCGCCGGCGACGTCAAGACCGTCACGACCGGCGGCGGTGAGATCTACCGCGCCCGCACGGTCATCCTCTCCACCGGCTCCGCGTACCGCGAGCTCGGCCTCCCCGACGAGAAGCGGCTCTCCGGCCGCGGCGTGTCCTGGTGCGCGACGTGCGACGGCTTCTTCTTCCGCGACCAGCCGATCGTCGTCGTCGGCGGCGGCGACTCCGCCGTCGAGGAGGCCACGTTCCTCACCCGCTTCGGCTCGAAGGTCACGATGGTGCACCGCCGCGACGAGCTGCGTGCCTCGAAGATCATGGCCGACCGCGCGCTGTCGAACCCGAAGATCGAGTTCGCGTGGAACTCCGAGGTCGTCGGCATCCTCGGTGAGGAGAAGGTGACGGGCGTCGTGCTGCGGGACACGCAGACCGGTGAGACGCGCGAGCTCGAGGCGGGCGGCCTCTTCGTCGCGATCGGGCACGTCCCGCGCTCCGAGCTCCTCGTCGGCCAGGTCGACCTCGACGAGAACGGGTACGCACAGGTCACCGGTCGGACCACGGCGACCAACCTGCCCGGCGTCTTCGCATGCGGCGACCTCGTCGACCACACCTACCGCCAGGCGATCACCGCGGCGGGCTCGGGCTGCTCCGCCGCCCTCGACGCGCAGCACTACCTCGCCGGCCTCGCGTACACGGCCGACGTCGAGGACCCCGTCATCCCCGCCGACGCGACGGCGGACGTCCCGGAGGTGCAGGAGTGAGCACGATCGACGTCACCGACGACACCTTCGAGGCGGAGGTCCTGCGCAGCGACGTCCCCGTCGTCGTCGACTTCTGGGCGCCGTGGTGCGGCCCGTGCCGCATGGTGTCGCCCGTCCTCGAGGAGCTGTCCGAGGACTACGCCGGCCGCGTCAAGGTCGTCAAGGTGAACGCGGACGAGAACCCGCGGCTCAGCCAGGACTACCAGGTGCAGTCCATCCCGCTCATCGCGTTCTTCGCCGGCGGCGAGCTCGAGAAGACCGTCGTCGGCGCGAAGCCGAAGTCGATGCTGAAGGAGGCGGTCGAGGAGGTCCTGCACCTGCAGGGCTGACCCTCCGACTGCCACCCCGCCGTCGTACCGACGCCCCGCTCGTGCCCCTCGTGGACGCGGCCGGGGCGTCGTCGTGCCGGGAGTGCGCCGCGGCGAGGGTCACGCACGACCCCTCGGGCGTCTCGCGGCGCTCGTCGGGCGTCGCGGGACGTCTCGGCTGAACGCTCCTGGATGAAGTCGGGCGTTCCGAGTGCCCTCTGTACGGATACAGAAGTTCTCCCAGAAGCCCTGAGAGCGCCGATGGGCGCCGTCCGGGGCGGTTGGAGACGGTCGCGTGAGCGTTCCACGACGCTCAGGGAAGGCGCCGGAGCCCCCGTCCGGCATCTTGCGGCGCTCCCGGCGAGCCGATCCGGCGGCCCGGGCGTCGTCGCCCGGGCCCGCCGGCCGTCGCGGAGGTTCAGCCGCGCAGCAGGCCCGGGTCGTCCGGGGCCAGCGACGAGAGGATCCGGTTGAGGTCCTGCACCGAGGCGAACTCCACCGTGAGCTTGCCGCGCGTCTTGCCGAGGTCGACCTTCACGCGCGTCTCGAACCGGTCGGACAGGCGCGACGCCAGGTCGTCCAGCGCCTCGTTGCGCACGCCCGCGCGAGGTCGGGGGCGACGCGTCGGCGCGGTCTCGTCGCCGCCGAGCGCCACGATCTCCTCGACGGCGCGGACCGACAGCCCCTCGGACACGATCCGCTGCGCGAGCCGCTCGATGGCGGCGCCGTCCGCGAGCCCCAGGAGCGCGCGGGCGTGCCCGGCGCTGATGACGCCGGCCGCGACGCGGCGCTGCACGAGCGGAGGGAGTCGCAGGAGGCGCAGCGTGTTGGAGATCTGCGGTCGCGAGCGGTGGATCCGCGTCGCCAGCTCCTCGTGCGTGCAGCCGAAGTCGTCGAGCAGCTGCTGGTAGGCGGCCGCCTCCTCGAGCGGGTTGAGCTGCGCGCGGTGCAGGTTCTCGAGCAGCGCGTCACGCAGCAGGTCGCTGTCCTCGGTGTCGCGCACGATGGCGGGGACGGTCGCGAGGCCCGCCTCCTGCGTGGCGCGCCAGCGCCGCTCGCCCATGATGAGCTCGTAGCCGTCGTCGACCGCGCGGACGACGACCGGCTGGAGCACGCCGATCTCCCGGATCGACCCGACGAGCTCGGCGAGGGCGTCCTCGTCGAACACCGACCGCGGCTGGCGGGGGTTCGGCCTGATGGACTCGACGGGCAGCTCGGCGAAGCGGGCGCCGGGGACCGGCAGCAGCCCGTCGCCCGCGTCGGACGGCGCGTCCGCGGCGGGGGCCTCCCCCACGACCGACGACGCGGTGCCGTCCTGCGCGGCCGCGGCGCCGTCACCGCTCGTGCCGGCCGCGGGGCGCTCGGGCTCCGCACCGTGCGAGCCGTCCACCGCCGGCGCGGACGACGTGCCGGCCGGGGAGCCGTCGTGCGGCGCGACGTCCGTGGCGGCGTCGGCCTGCGTCGACACGTCGACGTCCACAGGGTCGCTGACCTGCGTCGATGTCGTCGCGACGTCCTCAGCGGACGCCGCCGCCTTGCGCGAGTCGGGGAAGAAGACGTCGACGGGACGCTCCGCCGTCGACCGCGGCTGGTCCAGGCCGGTCGGGATGAGGGCGCCGAGTCCGCGCCCCAGGCCGCGCCGCTTCTCGCTCACTGGTCCTCCTGTACGGGAGCCTGCGCCGCGGGCGTGCCGCTCGCCGGCGTCGTGCTGGACGTGGCGGGCGCCGTGCCGGTGACGGCACGTTCCGCCAGCTCGCGGGCGGCCTCGAGGTACGCGAGCGCACCCGAGGAGCCGCCGTCGTAGGTCATGACCGTCTGCCCGTAGCTGGGTGCCTCGGAGATGCGGACCGATCGCGGCACCGTCGTGCGCAGCGTGCGGTCCGGGAAGTGCGTGCGCACCTCCTCCGCGACCTGCTGCGCGAGGTTCGTGCGCGCGTCGTACATGGTCAGCAGGATCGTCGAGACGCGCAGCGTCGGGTTGAGGTGCGCCTGGATGAGGTCGATCGTCTTGAGGAGCTGCGACAGACCCTCGAGCGCGTAGTACTCGCACTGGATCGGGATGAGCACCTCGCGTGCGACCACGAAGGCGTTGACGGTGAGGAGCCCGAGGCTCGGCGGGCAGTCGACGAAGACGTAGTCGATGCGGTCCATGCCCTGGTCGAGGCGCCACTGCAGGTACTGGTCGAGCGCCGTCCGCAGCCGCGTCTCGCGGGCGACCATCGACACGAGCTCGATCTCCGCACCGGACAGGTCGATGGTCGCGGGCAGGCACCACAGTCCGGGAACCTCGGGGCTCTCCTGCACCGCCTCGTGCATGGGCGCACCCTCGACGAGCACCTCGTAGATCGACGGCGTGCCCGCGCGGTGGTCGATACCGAGCGCCGTCGACGCGTTCCCCTGCGGGTCGTTGTCGAGGACGAGCACCTTCAGGCCCGCCTGGGCGAGCGCGGCGGCGAGGTTCACCGTGGTGGTCGTCTTGCCGACACCACCCTTCTGGTTCGCGACGGTGATGACGCGGGTCTGCGGCGGCGCGGGGAACTTGCGGCCGCGCAGCTCGATGCGGCGGCGGGCGTCCACCTGCAGCTCCGCCATGAGGGGCGTGTCGGCGGACGGTCGCGGCAGGCTCTCGACGAGCGCGGCACGGCGCACCTCGTCCGGGTCGCTCGCCGTCGCGTCGACCGACGCGCCCGCGGGTGCGGTCGCCTGCTCTCCTACCGTGCCGGTCACGGCACTCCCCTCCCCGTCGTCGTGGCTGTCGCCATCCCGGGGCGGCTGGGGCGCGTCGCGCAGGCCGTCGATGGACGTCGTGGACGTCGCCGCCGCGCTCGCCTCCGCGGCGTCCGGAGCCTCCGCGGCGCTGTCACCGACAGCCGTGGGGCCCGTGCTGACGTCCGGGGTGGCTGACGGCTCAGTCTCCCACGAGTACGCGGCTCCGATGTCGGCGACGGACACGGGCTGGGGACGACCACTGGCTCGCCGCGGGCGGCTGTCCGCCTCGCCTCCCGGCATACCGGCGGTCGACTCGCCGCCGCGCCGCGCCGCCTCGTCCGTTCCACATGAAACGCCGTCGCTCTCCGGGTTGCCCAACGGAGGGGTTGTTCCACGTGAAACGGCCTGCGGGCGGTCGTCTGCGTTCTCCCGGCGCGCGTCGTCCGGCGTCAGCGCCACGTCCCCCGTTCCACGTGAAACCTCGACGCCGCGTGCGCCGTCATCGACCTCGGGCCGGCCCGCGGCCCCGTCAGCGTCCGCCGGGCCTTCCGCGATCGATGCGCGCATGGACGGGGCCGACGTCTCTTGCACGGCGGTGATCTCTGCGCCCGCGGCGGCGACCAACGGCGCGCGAGCGCCAGCTCGAGCAGCAACGGGCGGAAAGGCTGCACTCTTCGCGTCTCGCAGCGGAGCGGAGGGCTCCGTCTGCGCGTGGGAGATCGGCGCGACATCGGAGGGTGTTGCCGCGGGCCGGCGCTCGTCGACCGTGTGCGTCCCGGCACCGCCGTGGCTTCCGGTTTCACGTGGAACCGAGCCGCCGATGCTCACCGTGCGAGCGCCATCCGGCGTTTCACGTGAAACGGCGTCCTCGGTCTCGTTCAGAGCGACGTCACTGCGACCGGCCGCCTCCGGTGTGCCACCGGTGGCGGCCAGGCGGGACGAGCCACCCTCCGACGCTCCCCCGGCCGTCCGACGGTCATCCTGACTGTCGGCTGCCGGCCTTCCACCGTCGCCGGGATCCGCGCCGGCCACGCTTCCAGCACCGTCCGCGACGACCGCGAGCTCGCCCGGGTCGGTCGCGCGAGCTGCCGTCTCCTCGGTGGCGGCAGACGCGACGGCGGTCGGTGCATCGGTCGGCACGTCGGCGCTCGGCACGTCGGCGCTCGGCGCGGCGACGCTCGGCGCGGGGACGGTCCCCTCGGTGGCTGCCGACGAGACGGCGGCTTCCGCGTGACGATCCGGCGGCACGTCCGCCCGCGGGAGGCCCGTAGCAGCACCGGCGCCTGTCGCGGCGGTCCTCGAGTCGTGGCCGCGGGCCGGCTCGCCGTCTCCACCGGGGGCGGACGGCAACCAGGTCGGAGCCTCGCTCGCTGCGGACGGTGCCGGACCCGCGGGCGGGACGGCCGGCAGGGCCGGACGCGCCTCGAGCGCGGCCTGGGCGCGCGCCTTCTCCTCGCGCCGCTTCTTCCTACCGAACATCACCACTCCCTCCGCGTACGGCTGTGACGACGTAGGTCGGGTCGAGGCCCGGGAGCGTCCGGGCCTCGTGCACGGCCGTCTCGACGAGCCGCAGCTTGCGCACGACGCTTCCTGCCGCCGCGAGCTCGTCCCGGGCGCGTGAGCCCTTGAGCGCGACGACGGTCCCGCCCGCGCGCACGAGCGGCACGGTCCAGCGGAAGAGCTTGTCGAGCGCCGCCACGGCGCGCGCGGTGACGGCGTCCGCCTCGAGCGCGCCGTCAAGCTCTTGGGCGCGCGCCCGTCGGACGGTCACGTTGCCCAGACCGGTCGCCGCGACGACGTCCTCGAGCCAGGTCGTGCGGCGCTCCATCGGCTCGACGAGTACCACCTCGGCCTCGGGTCGCATCGCGGCGACCACGACGCCGGGAAGTCCCGCACCCGAGCCGACGTCGACGATGACGCCGGTCGACGGCAGGTACGGCACGACCGCCGCGGAGTTGAGCAGGTGCCGCTCCCAGAGCCGACCGACCTCACGCGGCCCGATGAGTCCGCGGAGCTCGCCCTCATCGACGAGCATGCGGTGGAACCGCTCGACCTGAGGCCATGCCGTCCCGAAGTGCTCCGGGAGCCGCTCGTCGCCGTCGAGCGGGTCGGTGGCGTCCTCCCCGGCGGCCGCGGGTGCACGGCCGGTCTCGTCCACCACGCACGACCCCCGGTTCTCGTCGGGCCGCGGCGGCGCGGCGCTCATCGGCTGTCCGGCCCTGGTCGACCGGGCCGCGCGCCTACGCTACTAGGCCGGCGGCGCCCGCAGCCGGTGCACGCGCCGCGCACCTGGTTCGGACATACTCCCCGGAACGGTCGTGCGTGGCACCGGTGTCCGGCGTCGCTTCGACCCGGTCCTGACGCCGTTCGCGCGGCGGATCGAGACATCCGGTCGGGTGCGGTGACGCCGGTCCCCGTCACGACGAGCATCGCGCCACCTCGCCACCCCGGTACGGGGTCGACGCAGGACGCGCGCGCTGCGCGAGGACGATCCGCCGACGCAGCACGTGCCCACCCGGGAGACCGTCCGCCGCAAAGGTCGCCGTTCTCCCACTGGATCACGGGCCGAGCTGCCACGCGGGACGACCACCCCTCGATCGGCCGCACTGGTCCACCCTCCCCGCGTCGGCGCACCGGACGGCTTCCAGCCGCTCCCTCCGTCCGGCACGGCTCACCGCCCCGGCGCTCCATCACCGGGGCCGTGGCACCGTAAGCCCCCGTCTCGAGTTCCCGACTCCCGCGCCGGGCACGCCACCCGACCGTGCCGCCTCTTGAACAGCGATACAGGCCGCCACGGTGCCCCTCGCCCTACCGTGTTCCGCCAGCGCATCGCCGCCGACCGGCGCATGCGGTCGGGCGTCACCCGCTCCGGCCACGCCGCTGACGATGCCCGGCCCCACGTCCCGACCACATCCGCCGGCCGGCCGGCCGCCACCACCCGCCGCTCGATGCTTGCCGCCCAGCAGCCCAGCAGCCCAGCTGAACAACGCCGGCCGCTCGTCCCCGGCTCCGAGCCACCACACGCCCGCCGTCCGATCACCGCGGCACACCGCCCTCCCACCACGCGGCACCGCCGCCTGCCGTCTCGCCGTGTGCCGCACCGCGCTGCAGCGCCCGCCCACGATCGCGGCAGCGGTGCGATCGCCGCGGTGCGACCACTCTGAGCACGCCGTATCGCCGCGCCGCCCTGCCGTCGCCGTGCCACCACCGCAGCGGCGGTGCGACGGCCACTCGACCGGCGCGGCTGCGCTCGTCCATCACCGCCCATCACTGTCTCAGCGCTGCGCCGACGCTGCTTCGCCGCTCCCACGGCCGTTGCGCAGCTGCGCGACGGCTCGGCAGCCCATCGCCCGCCGCCGCCAGCCGTGTCACCGCGCGAGCCGTGCCACCGCTCAGTGTCACCACCTACTGCGTCAGCGAGACGCCGCGTCCGTGCGCCACCTCGCCATTGCGCCACGGGATGCCGCTCCGATCCGCCGCGGACCGCTCATGGGCGCCCACCTACAACACATGCCTCGGTCGTCGGGACTCTGTTTCACGTGAAACGCGATCTCGCGATGCGCCGCGCGCCATAGGGCCGTCGCGGACATCCGTACTCGATCTCCTGCGCTGTCGCGGCCGCGATCCACGCAGGACGTGGGTGCCCGGGACGCCGTCCGGTCGATCCTGGACCAACGGCCGGCCCAATGATGGGGTTGCCCGCGGCGCTAGACCGGGCCGACGCACGCCGGCCCACGAGCCAGACGCCGCTATCACCCGTCGAAGGTCTGGCTGAGCCGTCGGTGACCGCATGGAGAGGTCCTCCGTGAGGGGTGCCTTCAGACGAACCGCCACGGCGCCGTCTGTCCGACCGGCACCCCTGAACGCTGGCCCACCGCGCCGCGCCACGCTGGTCGCCGCGTCCCACGCCCCGGCGGTCCGATGCCGCTCCCTGTCGACGCGGGCTCAGGTGTCGAGGGAACGCCGTCCGACCGGTGCCCTGAGCAGTGGCGCCGACACGAGAACGACGGATCCAGGGCGCCCTCTCCCACGCGGTGGCCGGGCCACCTCCTGGATGTACTCGCCCATCAGGTTCTGACAGGCGGCTGATCGGTGCGAGCACTCGAGGGCGCTGCGGCGGCGCCGAGTGTTCCTGCGCTCGAGCCGGGGGCGAGAACGGCCGCTCCTCGATCATCGGTGGCGAAGACCTGCCGGTGGGCCCACATGTTGTCGGTCATGGTCCGCTCGACCCGGCTGATGCCGTGGTCGGTGAAGCGCGCCGCGGCGCGGGTCGCGAGCCTCGCACAGGTAGCGCCCTTCTCGCGGGGCAGGACCTCGGTGTCGGCCGGCCGCGCGTCGTCGTCGACCATCGCATGCACGTGGTCGAACCTGATCGGGTGGTCGTCTGTCCTCCGCGAAGTCGCGACCCAGCCCAACCCGGGGTTCTCCGGTCCTCGACGTCACGACGTCCTGGTCGAGTACGGCTAGCGGAGCGCTTCCAGCCCTTCCTCGGCGTCAGCAGTCTCGCCCGAGCTGAAGCATGCCGCGTTCGCGAGAACGAGCTCGTACGCCGCGGTCCGTTCCTTCGCGTCGAGGGCGCTTGCCTCGTCGCGCTTGGCGCGATCGTCGGCACCGCCCTCCAGGACCCTGGTTGCCGCTAGGCCCGCCTCCTGACTGGCCGCCATGTGATCGTCCACGTCGGCTCGGACCGCGGCGCACGCCGCCGTCGTCGTGGCGGCGCGCTGACTCGTGACGACCACCACCGGCACCGCGACCGCGACCGCGGCGGCCACACCCACCATCGCGAAGGCCACACCCTTGGGCATGCGCATGGCGTTCCCATCTCCGTACCTCGGAAGGGCGCTCATGCGGACCCCGGGTGGGAATCGACTGAACGGCAGACGACCTTGAGGACCAGGGATCAAGCGTTTCGACGGGCTGACATCGACGTGATGGCCGCGTAGAACCGGCCGGCACGCCACCGCCACGTCCGCCGACGAAACGGCGAGCTGCCGATGCCGGCCGGCCGGCACGCCACCGCGGGCATGTCCGACCGCCGGCCATCCACGACGTGCAGCGGTGATGCTGCCGCGCCACGCCACGCCGGACGGGCCCTCGCTGCGCAGTCGCGACGTCGACGGATGGCCGCACCCCGTCCCGAGTGCGCCCGTGGAACGTGCGTCTCATGGTGCCGGCGATCGTCCCGCTACCTGCAGACGACCCGCCAGGCGTTCGCCACGCGCCGCACCTATGCCGACGATCGGACCATCGGCGTGCTCCCGCTGACGGTCCGCTGACTCCTCTGCATGCGAGCGACCTTGCGGCATCAGTCGCGAGCCCCGCCACGTTTCACGTGGAACACGGGCTTGCCATCGGTCGGCCGCCAGCGCCCGCGTCTCCCGTGGAACGTGGCACCCCGGCCCCGGTCGGCGCCTGACGGCTTCCGTGCGGGCGAACCCCACGAGTTGCACTCACGCGACGGCACCTCTCCCCTTCCTCTGTCCCTTCTTCGAGGTCGTCGGCTCGTCGGGGGACCACCGATGACATGACGACGTCACCTCGACGACCGGACCGTCGCACACACCGCCCCACGCAGGTCTGCGCGAACCGGTGGCCGCCACGGTCGGGACATGCGCGCCATGTCGAGTCGACTAGGTGGACGTGCACGAGCGACGGAGCCGACGGGCGGCGGAGTCGATGGGCGGCGAACGTCACTACACCTGCCAGGCCATCCCAACGCCCCCAGTGGCTGGCCGGCGGCGCCGAGGATCCCGCCCAGACGCAGCGTGCGGCTCCGGCCCTGCGCGCCCTACCTCTCCATCGTGACCACAGCATCCTGGCGCCACCGTGGCCGACGCCGGGATCCAGGGCGACCACACCGTGCGGCCACACCTGCCAGCAGCGGCTTCAGGAACCCTCGTCGAGTGCCTTCCCCGGCTCGAGCGGTCGTCTCGCGGCTGGACGGCGGCGCGTAGTTGCAGGCGCCGAAGGGCCCGCTCTCGGTCAGCAAGCGCCATACCCGTAGCCACGCGCGCGCCGCGCGGAGTGACGACACCTCGTCTTCGGCGACAGCACGCGGTGGTCGGCGCGTCCGGACCTCATCCTCGGTCGCGGCGCGTACCGCAGGCCCTCAGCGGTTGGCGTGCGTCGTCTCCTAGCCCCGTCCCCACGTGAGTTGCGCTCGGGGCCTCGGCGCCCTTCGGTGATCCCGTCCTCACAACGGGGTGGCGGGGCGCTTCCGGCGCCGCCGTGCACCGGGGATCCCCGACCGTGTGAGCGGTGAAGGCCACGCGTGCGCCGACCGCTACGGGGCGGACCCGTGCCGACACGCATTCGACCGGGAGCCCACGCGCGTCACCGTTCCACGTGAAACGGCCGCACAGGACCTGCGACGTCGCTCAGTGAACGGCACCGCCACGACACGACGCCACGACGTTCCACGTGGAACCGCACCACACGCACCGATGCCAGTCGGCGCATCACCGGCCGGTACGGAGCCCGCGTCCAGCCGGAACGACGAAGGGCGTTGACCGCACTGGTCACCGCCCTCCGTACCTCTCGCGCTCAGGCGGGACGTACCACCACACGACGCTGCGGCTCGACGCCCTCCGAGTCGCTCACGAGGCCGGCCTCGGCGACGGCGTCGTGCACGACCTTGCGCTCGAACGGGTTCATCGGCTCCAGACGGACCGCCTCCCCCGAGGACCGCACCTGGTCGATGGCCACCTGGGCGACAGCCACGAGCTCGGCGCGACGGGCGGCACGGTGCCCCGCGACGTCGAGCATGAGCCGGCTGCGCTCCCCCGTGCGCGTCTGCACGGCGAGCCGCGTGAGCTCCTGCAGCGCGTCGAGGACCTCGCCGTCGGCGCCGATCAGGCGACGCAGGGAGGCGTCCTCGCCGTCCTCCGCCACGATCTCGACGGCCGCACGGCCGTGGTCCACGTCGATCTCGATGTCCCCGTCGAGGTCGGTGATGTCCAGCAGCTCCTCGAGGTAGTCGGCGGCGATCTCGCCCTCCTCCTCCAGGCGTCGCACGACGTCCCCGTCGACGGCCGTCTCCGGCTGGGTGCTCATGTCTCCTCCGATCACACGCCGCGTGCTCGCGGCCACGTCCGTGGTGCTGCCGTCAGGAGGCGTCGGGGCCCTCGGTGGCCCCGCCGCCCGAGCTCGTGCCGGGTGCACGCGTCGCCCCACCGGGCCGCGTGCCCCCGCCCTTGGCGTTCTTGGGTCGCGGCTTCCCCGCCGCTGCTCCCGCAGCCCCGCCCGCGGGGCTCTTGCCACCGGCCGGGCTCTTGCCACCTGCGGGGCTCTTTCCACCGGCCGGCCGCGTGCTGCCGGCGGGGCCGGCGTCCGAGACGTCGCGCGCCGGGGCGTCGGGAGCCGGATCCGTCGTGGACGCGGCAGTGCTCGCGCCCGGCGTCGACGTCGGCTTCACCTTGGCGCGGTCCTTGCGCTTCGGCTGCTGCCGCTGCCCGCGGGGCTTCTCCTCGATCACGGCAACCGGGCCGCCGTCGTTCTCCTCGATGGTGGCGCCGCGACGCGCGGCCTTGCGCGCCTTGCGCTCCTTCATCGCGGCCTCGGCCTGCGAGCCGGGAGCCGGCATGCGGCGGATCGTGTAGAACTGCTGGCCCATCGACCACAGGTTGGTGGTGGTCCAGTAGATGAGCACACCGATCGGGAAGTTGACGCCCGAGAACGCGAAGACCAGCGGCAGGACGTAGAGCAGGATCTTCTGCTGCTGCGCCATGGGGCCCTGCAGCGCGGCCGGCGGCATGTTCTTCATCGTCAGCTGCCGCTGCGTCGTGAACGTGGTCACGGACATCGCGATGATCAGCAGCACCGTGACGATCATGATGTTCACGTTGCCGTCCGCCTGCATGAACGTGCCGGACAACGGCGCCCCGAAGATGGTGGCGGCCTCGGCCTGCCCGGCGAGGTCACGCGTCATCGGGCCGATCGAGTCGGCCCGGTCGTACGTGCCGGCCGCGAGCCGCGGCAGCTCGTACAGCACGCGGAACAGCGCGAAGAAGATCGGCGACTGCAGCAGCAGCGGAAGGCACGAGGCGAACGGGTTCGTCCCGTGCTTGCGGTACAGCTCCATCATCTCGCGGCTCATGGCCTCGCGGGACGCCGGGTCGGTCCGGCCCTTGTACTTCTTCTGCAGCGCCTGCATCTCGGGCTGCACCATCTGCAGCCCGCGGGACGCCTTGATCTGCTTGAAGAACAGCGGGATCAGCAGGATCCGGATGACGACGACGAGCCCGACGATCGACAGACCCCAGGCGGCACCCCCTGCGGGGTCGAGCCCGATCGCGGTCAGCAGGTCGTGGAACCGGACCATGATCCAGGCCACGGCGACCATGATCGGGAAGAGCAGGCCGTCCATCCAGTCCATCGGTCAGGGCTCCTCGAGAGCTCAGTGCGCGGCCGGGGCCGCGTCGAGAGGGTGGTGCGCAGCGCGCACGGGGGGAACGTCGTCGACGCCGCCCGGGTTCCAGGGGTGGCACCGCAGCAGCCGCCGCACGGCGAGCCACGTGCCGCGCAGCGCACCGTGCCGCCGCACGGCGACGACGGCGTACTGCGAGCACGACGGGTAGAAGCGGCACGACGCCGGCGTGAGGGGCGAGACCACGTGCTGGTAGACCCAGAGCAGGGCGAGCAGCACGCGAGCGGGCACACGGAGCACCGCTCGCCCCAGGGCGGCGGGGGTCATGGGACGACCGGCGTGCGCGGCGTCACGCGGCCGAGCGCCCGGCGCAGGGCCGCGTCGAGGTCCGACCCGAGCGTCGCGAAGGACGCCGTGGCCGCGGGGGGCTGGGCGCGCACGACGAGCCTCGCGCCCACGGGCAGCCGGTCGAGCCGCGCCCGCACCAGCTCCCGGAGGCGCCGCCGGACGAGGTTGCGGACCACCGCGTTGCCGACGGCCCGAGACACGACGAGACCGACCTCCGGCGGGCCGGGGTCGGTCGTGGTCGTGACGTGCACGACGAGCGTCGGACGCCCCCCGCGCGCACCCCGACGCACCGTCTGCTGGAAGTCGGCAGAGCGGCGCATCCGGTGCGCTGCGGGGAGCACCGGCGTGCGGGTCAGGCCGAGAGCTCGGCGCGCCCCTTGCGACGGCGCGCGGCCAGGATGGCGCGGCCGGCACGGGTGCGCATGCGCAGGCGGAAGCCGTGCGTCTTGGCCCGGCGCCGGTTGTTCGGCTGGAAGGTGCGCTTGGTCACGACGATCTCCACGTTCTCGGGGCGGACGCGCACGGGTGCGCATCCAGGTCCATGTGCCGGTGATCGACCGCTCCTCAGGAGCACACGGGGAGCCGTGTGAGTGGCGTCTGGGCGCGCCGGATGGAGCCGTCAAAAGGCTGGATCACGTTACGCTCTGCGACCCGACCCGGTCAAATGCGGCCCCTCGTCACGCTCCCCTCCCGCGCGCACCACCCGCGCGCGCGAGGCGCCCGACACCCCTTCTGCCGTCCGCCCGGCACCGTTAGCATCGTGCGACGTCGCTCCCCCCGCGGGCACCCCGCCCGCCCGGACGGAGCCGCCGGTCGGGCAGCCGGTGGGCACGGGCGACGGACCGACGGCCAGGCGTCATGGGGCGCCCCGCACGCCGGTCCCGTACGACCGCACCTCCCGCACACAGGTGTGGACAACTATGTGGACGACGGGCCCGCGTGCCAGACTCGCCGGACCGCGAGACCGAACACCGAGGTAGGACGTGTCACAGGACGAAGAACCGGCCCGCGTCTGGGGGCACGTCGTCGCGACCCTCGAGGCGAGCCCGGACATCACCCCGCGCCAGCTGGCGTTCGTCCGTCTCGCGCACCCGCTCGGGCTGCTCGACGGGACGATGATCCTCGCGGTCGGCAACGACCTGACGAAGGAGTACCTCGAGACGCGCGTGCGCGGCGAGGTCACCGAGGCGCTGTCGGAGGCGCTGGGCCGCGAGGGCCGGTTCGCGATCACCGTGGACCCCGACGTCGCCGGCGACGTGCCGCCTGCCCTCCGCGTGGTCCCGCCCGCACCGGCCCCGTCCGGTCAGGACGACCGCTTCGGCCAGGACGACCGCTTCGGCCAGGACGACCGCTTCGGGCGCGAGAGCCGCGACGGACGTGACGCGCGCGACGGCCGTGACGGCCGCGACGACGACCTGCGCCCGGACCTCTCCCTCGTCTCCTCCCCCGGCTACGGCGGCTTCGGCCGTGACGACCGGGCGGGCGACCCCGGCGGTCGCGACGACGCCGACCGCGACGCGCGCCCGTCGCTGCGCGCGATCGACGGCAGCCTCGCCGAGGACGTGCGCCCCGCCCGCCGCGGGCTGTCCGAGCCGGCGCGGCTGAACCCGAAGTACCTCTTCGAGACGTTCGTCATCGGCTCGTCCAACCGCTTCGCGCACGCCGCGGCGGTGGCCGTCGCGGAGGCGCCGGCCAAGGCGTACAACCCGTTGTTCATCTACGGCGACTCGGGGCTGGGCAAGACGCACCTGCTGCACGCCATCGGGCACTACGCGCAGAACCTGTACCCGACGGTGCGCGTGCGGTACGTGAACTCCGAGGAGTTCACGAACGACTTCATCAACTCCATCGGCGAGGGCAAGGCCGGCGCGTTCCAGCGCCGCTACCGCGAGGTCGACGTCCTGCTCATCGACGACATCCAGTTCCTGCAGGGCAAGGAACAGACGATGGAGGAGTTCTTCCACACGTTCAACACCCTGCACAACGCGAACAAGCAGGTCGTCATCACGTCCGACGTCCCGCCGAAGCAGCTGAACGGCTTCGAGGACCGGATGCGCTCGCGCTTCGAGTGGGGCCTCATCACCGACGTGCAGCCGCCGGACCTCGAGACGCGTATCGCCATCCTGCGCAAGAAGGCGGCGAGCGAGCGCCTGCAGGCCCCGGACGACGTCCTCGAGTACATCGCCTCGAAGATCTCGACCAACATCCGCGAGCTCGAGGGCGCGCTCATCCGCGTGACGGCGTTCGCGAACCTCAACCGCCAGCTGGTCGACGTGTCCCTCGCGGAGATCGTCCTCAAGGACCTCATCACCGACGACCAGACGCAGGAGATCACCGCCACGACGGTGATCGGGCAGACGGCCGCCTACTTCGGTCTGTCGATCGAGGACCTGTGCGGGTCCAGCCGGTCGCGCGTGCTCGTGACGGCGCGCCAGATCGCCATGTACCTGTGCCGCGAGCTGACCGACCTGTCGCTGCCGAAGATCGGCCAGGCCTTCGGCGGCCGCGACCACACGACGGTGATGCACGCGAACCGCAAGATCCGCGAGCTCATGGCCGAGCGGCGCTCGATCTACAACCAGGTCACCGAGCTGACCAACCGCATCAAGCAGCAGCACCGCGGCTGACGAGCGGAGGCTGCGCGTGCCGGCACCGCTCCGCCGCGCGCACCCCTCGGTCCCTGCACCCCCTCGACGGCGTCCACGCACCGCGTGGGCGCCGTCGTGGCGTCGTGAGGCCTGCGGAGGCCTGCGCCGGGCCGGGGAGCCGTACGTCGGCACGCGTGCGTGGCCGGGGCGGTGCCCCGGAGACGCTCACCAGGCCGTCCCGGCACCGCCAGGCCGGCCGCCGACACCCCGTCGCGCGCGTGGTCGCCGTCACGTCACCGCTCGACGAAGGAATTCGCCCGGGAGCCCTCGTCCACGGGTCCCTCCACCGTGCGACAGCAGTTGTCCACAGGTTTGCACACGGATGGGGACAACCTTCGACCACGTCGAACGTCCTCCAGGACGGCTCCTGCGGCGACCACCCGCCGACGTCCACGCGGGCGCGCCACCTGGACGGATGCCCTGATGCCGCTCCCCGAGCGGCCACCCCGGCGGTCGGCGCGACGCACTCACCCATGAGAGGACTCTCAGCGACAAACCGGGACGAACCCCTTGACGGCGCTGTCCACCTCAGGGTGAGACATGCATGGGACGATTGTTCACACCTGTGCACACACCTGTGGACGACGGTGGACGACCCCCTGCGTTGCTGTGGAGCGATCGTGGGCCGTCGGTGGACGCAGGTGCACGGTCCCGCGGCGGTCCACCGGCGTCCACACCGCGACCGGGGTCGCACCACACCCGGCCACACAGCCGGAAACGCGCCGTGAGCAGCCACGACGCCGTCCGTCCACACGATGCACACCCCCGATGACGACGACGAGACTTCTCTGGTGGGGGGATCCACACACCGCCGTACGGCTGTGGCGAGGTGGCGGCGGGCCGACGGCCTCGCGGCCTGCCACCGACCGGTTCCGGGCGTCGGACCGGTCGCGTAGTGTTCGGCAGTGCTCCGCCGGCAGCCGCCGGCCGCTCGCCGCGCCGCTCCCGGCGGCCACGCGCGCCGAGCACGACGGGTCGACGACGAGAAGGTGACGCATGAGGTTCCGGGTCGAGCGCGACGTGCTGGCCGACGCCGTCACGTGGACCGCGCGCAGCCTGCCGACGCGCCCGCCGGTCCCCGTGCTGGCCGGCGTCCGCATCGAGGCGGACACGACGGGCACCATCCAGCTCTCGAGCTTCGACTACGAGGTCTCCGCGCGCGCCCAGCTGCCGGCGGACGTGTCGGAGCCCGGCACGGTGCTCGTCTCGGGACGTCTGCTCGCGGAGATCTCGCGCGCGCTGCCCGCCAAGCCCGTCGACGTCGTGCTCGAGGGCACGAAGGTGCAGGTCACGTGCGGAGCGAGCCGGTTCACGCTCCTCACCATGCCGGTCGAGGACTACCCCGCGCTGCCCGCGATGCCGCCGGTCACGGGCACGGTGGACGGCGACGAGCTGACGCACGCGGTCGCCCAGGTGTCGGTCGCGGCCAGCCGTGACGACACGCTGCCCCTGCTCACGGGCGTGCGCGTCGAGATCGAGGGCGAGAAGGTCACGCTCCTCGCGACCGACCGCTACCGCCTCGCGCTGCGCGAGATGACCTGGAAGCCGTCGACGCCGGACCTGTCCGCGGTCGCGCTGGTGCGTGCCCGCACCCTCAACGACGCGGCGAAGTCCCTCGGCAGCGCCGGCTCCGTGTCCGTCGCGCTCGCCACGGGCAGCGGCGTCGACCTCATCGGCTTCGAGGCCGGCGGCCGGCACACGACGAGCCTGCTCGTCGACGGCGACTACCCGGCCGTGCGCCGGCTCTTCCCCGACGAGACGCCGATCCACGCGATCGTCCAGAAGCAGGCGCTCGCCGACGCCGCCAAGCGCGTCGCGCTCGTCGCCGAGCGCAACACGCCCATCCGGCTCGGCTTCAGCGAGGGCCAGGTCGTCCTCGACGCCGGCCAGGGCGACGACGCGCAGGCGTCCGAGGCGCTCGAGGCCGTCCTCGTGGGCGACGACATCTCCGTCGCGTTCAACCCGCAGTTCCTCCTGGACGGCCTCGGCGCGCTCGACACGACGTTCGTCCGGATGTCGTTCACGCACCCGAACAAGCCCGTCGAGTTCACCGGCCAGGAGTCGCTGGACGGCGAGGACTCGAAGGACTACCGCTACCTGCTGGTGCCCATCCGGTTCGCCAGCTGACGCCGCCGCCCGGCGCCGGGCGGCGACCTGGGGCACAGTGACCGGGGAGCACCACCACCGGGCGGTGCACCGCCGCGTTCGCGCGGACCACGGCACGAGGGCACGGCGGGAACCGCCGCGGAAGGGACGAGGCATGCACATCGGGCTGGTCGGCCTGGGCAAGATGGGCGCGAACATGCGCGAGCGGATGCGTGGGGCGGGGATCGAGGTCACCGGCTACGACCGCAACCCCGACGTCTCCGACGTCGCCTCGCTCGAGGAGCTCGCGCAGGCGCTCCCCGCGGGCGAGCGGATCGTGTGGGTCATGGTGCCGGCGGGGCAGATCACGGACGCCGTGATCTGCGACCTCGCGGAGATCCTCGGCGAGGGCGACCTCGTCGTCGACGGCGGCAATTCGTACTACCAGGACGACGCCAAGCACGCCGAGCTCCTCCACGCCCGGGGCATCCGGTTCGTCGACGCCGGCGTCTCCGGCGGCGTGTGGGGCCTGGAGAACGGCTACGGCCTCATGGTCGGCGGCGCGCCCGAGGACGTCGAGCGCGCGATGCCCGTCTTCGACGCGCTCCGCCCCGAGGGCGAGCGCGCCGACGGCTTCGTGCACGTCGGCCCCGTGGGCGCCGGCCACTTCGCGAAGATGGTGCACAACGGCGTCGAGTACGGCCTCATGCAGGCGTACGCCGAGGGCTACGAGCTGCTCGCCGCCAAGGACCTGGTCACGAACGTCGGCGGGACGATGCGCGCGTGGCGCAAGGGCACCGTCGTGCGGTCCTGGCTGCTGGACCTGCTCGTGCAGGCGCTCGACCAGGACCCCGGCTTCGCCGCGATCGACGACTGGGTCGAGGACTCGGGCGAGGGTCGCTGGACCGTCGACGAGGCGATCGACCTCGCCGTGCCGGCGCCGGTCATCGCCGCGTCGCTGTTCGCGCGCTTCGCGTCCCGCCAGGGCGAGTCGCCCGCGATGAAGGCGGTCGCCGCGCTGCGTCAGCAGTTCGGCGGCCACGCCGTGAAGGCCGCGGGCGGCGACACGGTCACGCCGACGGCGCCACCGACCGCGGAGGGCTGAGGCGCTCCGTGTACGTCGCGCACCTGTCGCTCACCGACTTCCGGTCGTACCCGCAGGTCGAGCTGCCGCTCGAGCCGGGCATCACCGCGCTCGTCGGGCCGAACGGGCAGGGCAAGACGAACCTCGTCGAGGCCGTCGGGTACGTCGCGACGCTGGGCAGCCACCGGGTGCCCAGCGACGCGGCGCTCGTCCGTGCCGGCGCCGCGCGGGCGGTGGTGCGGGCCAAGGTCGTGCGCGAGGAGCGGTCGACGCTCGTCGAGATCGAGGTGACGCCGGGCCGCGCGAACCGTGCGCGCGTCAACGGCGGCTCCCCCGGCCGCGCGCGCGACGTGCTCGGCATCCTGCGCACCGTGCTGTTCGCGCCGGAGGACCTCGCGCTCGTCAAGGGCGACCCGGACGGTCGCCGGCGGTTCCTCGACGACCTGCTCGTGCAGCTCACGCCGCGCATCGCGGGCACGCTGACGGACTACGAGCGGGTGCTGCGCCAGCGGTCCGCGCTGCTGAAGTCGGCCGGCGCGGCGATGCGCTCGCGCGCGGGCGCCGACCTGCGCACGCTCGACGTCTGGGACGCGAAGCTCGCGCAGGCGGGGGCGCAGATCGTCGTCGCGCGCGAGGCGCTGGTGGCGGCGCTGCGCCCGCAGGCCGCGGACGCGTACCGGCAGGTCAGCTCGGGGCAGGGCGAGCTCGAGCTGGCGTACCGGTCGTCCCTCGACTCGGCGCTCGGGCGTGGGCAGGACGACGACGCCCCGGCGGCCGCGCCCGCCGACGCCCCGGCCGCGACGGCGGAGCTCGTCGAGGCGCGCCTGCTCGAGGCGATGGGCCGGCTGCGCGCCAAGGAGGTCGAGCGGGGCGTCAGCCTGGTCGGCCCGCACCGCGACGACCTCGTCCTGACGCTCGGCGGGCTGCCGGCCAAGGGGTACGCGAGCCACGGCGAGTCGTGGTCGGTGGCGCTCGCGCTGCGCCTGGCGTCGTGGACGCTGCTCACCCACGGGTTCGACGACGCCGGCGGCTGGGCGGCGGACTGGGGCCCCGACGGCGAGCCGGTCCTCATCCTCGACGACGTGTTCGCGGAGCTGGACACCCGGCGGCGCGACCGCCTGGCCGAGCTGGTGGCGCCCGCGCGGCAGGTGCTCGTGACGGCCGCGGTGCCGCAGGACGTGCCGGAGCCGCTGGCGGGTGCGCGCGTCGACGTCATGGGCGGTGAGGTGTCGCGTGTCCTCTGACGGGTCGCGGCCGGGACGCCCGTCCTCCGGACGGACGTCGCCCGCACACCCGTCGCCCGCGCACGCGTCCCCGGGCCGCACACCCTCGGACGACGCCGCGGAGCCCGAGGACGCCGACGCGACGCTCCTCCCCCCGCCGACGGTCGTGCCCGACGGCGTCCCGGTGTCGGAGCTCGTGCAGCTGACGCCGCCCGAGCAGGTGGCGCGCACGGCGCTGGCGCGCGCGAAGGCGGCCGCCCGCGCCCGCGGCCTGCGTCCGGGCCAGCCGGCGCGCGGCACGGTCGCGTCGAGCGGCGCCGCACCCGGCCCGCGCGACCCGCAGCCGCTGTCGGTCTCGGCGGGCCGGCTCGCGCGCGACCTCGGCTGGGAGCCGGGACTCGTCGTCGGCGACCTGGTGCACCGGTGGGCGCACATCGTGGGGCCGCAGGTCGCGGAGCACTGCACGTACGAGTCGTTCGAGGCGGGGCTGCTGACGGTGCGGGCGTCGTCGAGCGCGTGGGCGGCGAACCTGCGCCTGCTGGCGCCGGCGATGCTGGCCCGGTTCGACGAGGCGCTCGGTCCGGGCGTCGTGGTGCAGGTGGACGTGCTGGGGCCGGCGGGCGGGCCCGGGTTCGGGCGCGGGCCCAAGCGCGTGCAGGGCCGCGGGCCGCGGGACACCTGGGGCTGACCGGGCCGGGCGTCGTCGCGGCGAGCCGACCCCAGCCGTGCCGCGCGGGACCGCGTCCACGGCATCGCGCGCAGGTGCCCCGTTCCGGGGCGTCCAGCAGGTAGACTGGAACGGTCAATGCAGGCGTCTGCGTGCCCTCCTGCGCGGCGATCTCCGCCCGCGCGGGGTGATCCGGTCTCCCGGCCGCTCGCAGACGCTCTCGACGCGCATCGCGCGCGCAGACCTCTCGAGGAGACCCGCCGCCCGTGGCCGACCAGAGCACCCCTCGCGACACCGACTCGGACCACGGCGACGACGCCACCCCCGCGACGCCCGCCCCGAGCGGTCGCCCCGCACCCAACGGCGGGTCGTACGACGCCAGCGCCATCACCGTGCTCGAGGGCCTCGAGGCGGTGCGCAAGCGCCCCGGCATGTACATCGGGTCGACGGGCGCGCGCGGCCTGCACCACCTCGTGTACGAGGTGGTCGACAACTCCGTCGACGAGGCGCTGGCCGGCTACTGCGACACGATCGAGGTGACCCTGCTCGCCGACGGCGGCGTGCGCGTCACCGACAACGGCCGCGGCATCCCCGTCGCGATCCACCCGACCGAGGGCCGTCCCACGCTCGAGGTCGTCATGACGATCCTGCACGCCGGCGGCAAGTTCGGCGGCAGCGGCTACGCCGTCTCCGGCGGTCTGCACGGCGTCGGCATCTCCGTCGTCAACGCGCTCTCGCGGCGCGTGGAGTCGCGCGTCAAGCGGGACGGCTACGCGTGGGAGCTCGACTTCGCGGACGGCGGCCGCCCGGTCGGCGAGCTGCGCCGCGGCGAGGCGACCGAGGAGACGGGCACCAGCCAGACGTTCTGGGCCGACCCGACCATCTTCGAGACGGTCGACTTCGACTTCGAGACCCTCCGCTCGCGCTTCCAGCAGACGGCGTTCCTCAACAAGGGCCTGCGCATCACGCTCACGGACGAGCGACCGCAGCACACCGGCACGGAGGACGAGGTCACGGACCCCGGCACGGCCGACGCCGGCGCGACGACGGACGGCACGACCGAGGCGCCGCAGGGCCGCAGCGTCACGTACAAGTACGACGGCGGCCTCGTGGACTACGTGACGCACCTGAACTCGGCGAAGAAGGTCGAGCTCGTGCACCAGGACGTCATCGAGATCACCGCGGAGGACACGGAGCGGCGCATCTCGGTCGACATCGCGCTGCAGTGGACGAGCGCGTACAGCGAGTCGGTGCACACCTTCGCGAACACGATCTCGACGACCGAGGGCGGCACGCACGAGGAGGGCTTCCGGGCGGCGATGACGTCGCTGATCAACCGGTACGCCCGCGACAAGAACATCATCAAGGAGAAGGACGAGAACCTCACGGGTGACGACATCCGCGAGGGCCTGACCGCCGTCATCTCCGTCAAGCTCGGCGAGCCGCAGTTCGAGGGCCAGACCAAGACGAAGCTCGGCAACACCGAGGCGAAGACCTTCGTGCAGCGCGCGGTCAACGAGCGCCTCGGCGACTGGCTGGACTCGCACCCCACCGAGGCGCGCGACGTCATCCGCAAGGCGATCCAGGCGGCGACGGCCCGCATGGCCGCCCGCAAGGCGCGCGAGGCCACGCGCCGCAAGGGCCTGCTCGAGTCGAACTCGATGCCCGGCAAGCTGCGCGACTGCCAGTCGAACAACCCCGCCGAGTGCGAGGTGTTCATCGTCGAGGGCGACTCCGCCGGCGGCTCGGCGGTCCGCGGCCGCAACCCGCGCACGCAGGCGATCATGCCGATCCGCGGCAAGATCCTGAACGTCGAGCGTGCGCGCCTCGACCGCGCCCTGGGCAACCAGGAGGTGCAGGCACTCATCACGGCGTTCGGCACCGGCATCGGCGAGGACTTCGACGTCTCGAAGCTCCGGTACCACAAGATCGTGCTGATGGCCGACGCCGACGTCGACGGCCAGCACATCCGCACGCTGCTGCTGACGCTGCTGTTCCGCTACATGCCGGAGCTCATCACGCAGGGCTACGTCTACATGGCCCAGCCGCCGCTGTACCGCATCAAGTGGTCCAACGCGCCGCACGACTACGTCTACTCGGACCGCGAGCGGGACGCCGTCATCGCGGACGGGCGCGCGAACAACAAGCGCCTGCCCAAGGAGAACGGCGTGCAGCGCTACAAGGGTCTCGGCGAGATGGACTACTCGGAGCTGTGGGAGACCACGATGTCGCCCGAGCACCGCACGCTCCTGCAGGTGACGCTCGACGAGGCCGCCGCCGCGGACGAGATCTTCTCGGTGCTCATGGGTGAGGACGTCGAGGCCCGCCGCGCGTTCATCCAGCGCAACGCCAAGGACGTGCGCTTCCTCGACATCTAGGCGCGACCCGCACCACCGCGCCCCCTGACCCCCGCGACACTGGAGTGACCCGCACGTGAGCGAGATTCCCGGCGAGATCGAGCACGGCCGCATCGACCAGGTCGACCTGCAGCTCGAGATGCAGCGCTCGTACCTCGACTACGCGATGGCCGTGATCGTCGGCCGCGCCCTGCCCGACGTCCGCGACGGCCTGAAGCCCGTGCACCGCCGCGTCCTGTACGCGATGTACGACGGCGGCTACCGGCCGGACCGGCAGTTCTCCAAGTGCAGCCGCGTCGTCGGCGACGTCATGGGCAAGTACCACCCGCACGGCGACACGGCGATCTACGACGCCCTCGTCCGCCTCGTGCAGGACTGGTCCATGCGGTACCCGCTCGTGGCGGGGCAGGGCAACTTCGGCTCCCCCGGCGACGACCCGGCCGCCGCACCGCGGTACACCGAGTGCAAGATGGCGCCGCTGGCCATGGAGATGGTCCGCGACATCGACGAGGACGCCGTCGACTTCCAGGACAACTACGACGGCCACACGCAGGAGCCGGTCGTCCTGCCGTCCCGGTTCCCGAACCTGCTGGTCAACGGCTCGGCCGGCATCGCCGTCGGCATGGCGACCAACATCCCGCCGCACAACCTGCGCGAGGTCGCGGCGGGCGTGCAGTGGTACCTGGAGCACCCGGAGGCGACGCGCGAGGAGCTCCTCGAGGCGCTGCTCCAGCGCATCAAGGGTCCGGACTTCCCGACGGGCGCGACGATCCTCGGCCGGCGGGGCATCGAGGAGGCGTACCGCACGGGCCGCGGCTCCATCACGATGCGCGCGGTCGTCGAGGTCGAGGAGATCCAGAACCGGCAGTGCCTCGTGGTCACCGAGCTGCCGTACCAGGTGAACCCCGACACGCTCGCGAAGAAGATCGCCGACCTGGTCCGCGACAACAAGGTGCAGGGCATCGCGGACATCCGCGACGAGACGTCGGGCCGCGCCGGCCAGCGCCTGGTGATCGTGCTCAAGCGCGACGCGGTCGCGAAGGTCGTGCTCAACAACCTGTACAAGCACACGCAGCTGCAGGACACGTTCGGCGCGAACATGCTCGCCCTCGTCGACGGCGTCCCGCGCACGCTCAGCCTCGACGCGTTCGTGCGGCACTGGACCGCGCACCAGATCGACGTCATCCAGCGCCGCACGCGCTTCCGCCTGCGCCGCGCCGAGGAAGAGATCCACATCTACCGCGGCTACCTCAAGGCGCTGGACGCGCTCGACGAGGTCATCGCGCTCATCCGCCGCTCCCCCGACGCCGACACCGCGCGCAACGGCCTCATGGAGCTGCTCGAGATCGACGAGCAGCAGGCGCAGGCGATCCTCAACCTGCAGCTGCGCCGCCTGGCCGCGCTGCAGCGCCAGGAGATCCTGCAGCGGCACGCCGAGCTCGAGGCCCGCATCGTCGAGCTCACCGCGATCCTCGAGTCGCCGGTCCGCCAGCGGGAGATCATCAGCGAGGAGCTGACCACGGTCGTCGACCGCTACGGCGACGAGCGCCGCACGCACATCCTGCCGTTCGACGGCGAGGTCAGCGTCGAGGACCTCATCGCCGAGGAGGACGTGGTCGTCACGATCACGCGCGGCGGCTACGCCAAGCGCACCCGCGTCGACGCGTACCGGGCGCAGCGCCGCGGCGGCAAGGGCGTGCGCGGCGCGCAGCTGCGCGAGGACGACATCGTCGACCACTTCTTCGTCACGACGACGCACCACTGGCTGCTGTTCTTCACGAACCTCGGCCGGGTGTACCGCGCCAAGGGCTACGAGCTGCCCGAGGGCGGCCGCGACGCCAAGGGCCAGCACGTCGCGAACCTGCTGGCGTTCCAGCCCGGCGAGCAGATCGCCCAGGTGCTGGACCTGCGCGACTACGAGCAGGCGGAGCACCTGGTGCTCGCGACCAAGCGCGGCCTGGTGAAGAAGACGCGCCTGACGGAGTACGACTCCAACCGCTCCGGCGGGGTCATCGCGATCAACCTGCGCGAGGACGAGGAGGGCCGGCCCGACGAGCTCGTGTCCGCGCGCCTCGTCGACCCGCACCAGGACGTCATCCTCGTGTCGCGGCAGGGCCAGTCGGTGCGCTTCACGGCGTCCGACGAGGCGCTGCGGCCCATGGGCCGCGCCACGAGCGGTGTCACGGGCATGAAGTTCCGCGGCGACGACGACCTGCTCGCGATGGACGTCGTCCGCGAGGACGCCTACCTGTTCACCGTCACGCAGGGCGGCATCGCCAAGCGCACGGCCCTCACGGTGGAGAACTACCGCCAGCAGGGCCGCGGCGGCCTGGGCATCAAGGTCGCGAACCTGCCCGAGGCGAACGGCGAGCTCGTCGGCGCCCTCGTCACGGACGCGGACGACGAGGTGCTCGTCATCATGGAGCGCGGCAAGATCGTGCGCTCCTCCACGGCCGAGGTGAACGCGACCGGGCGCACCACGCAGGGCGTCATCTTCGCCAAGCCCGACACGGGCGACCGGATCATCGCCGTCGCCCGGAACAGCGAGCGACACCTCGCGGACGATGCGGGTACCGTGGACGGGAACGGCCAGGGCACCGACGGAGCCGACGGCAGCGGCACGGCGACCGGCACCGCGCCGGACGCGACCGCCTCCGACACCTCCGGGGCGGAGCCGGACAGCGGTGACCGACCCGCGGAGGACGCATGACCGACACGCCCCCCTCGATCCCGCCGCGCAAGCGGCCGACGCCCCCCGCCACGGGCGCGAACGGCCGTGCGACGGGTGGTGCGACGACCACCGAGCGCACGTCGACGACCGAGCGCACGCCGACGACGGAGCGCACGTCGACCAAGCCCGGCACCGGGGCGCGCAGCACCGGTCCGACCGGTCCGCGCACCGGTGCGGCGGGCGGGGCGTCCGGCGGGTCGTCGGCTGGTTCGTCCGCCGGTTCGTCCGCGGAGGGCACGGCCCGTGAGGCTGCGCCCATGGGCGAGCGCGCCGCCGGCGCCGGACCCGCGGACGGTGCACGTGCCGCCGACCCGACGCGCGCGACGAGCACCGGGCGTCCCGCCGACGCCGCCGGCACCCCCGCGGACGACGACGGCGCGCAGGAGCCGTCGCCTCTCGTCACGGCCGTCGACACGACGACCGTCTGGCTCAAGAAGGCGGCGGGTGCGACGAGCACGAAGCTGTCGCAGGCGTACTCCCAGCTGACCCGCCCGAGGACCGAGGACCCGCAGATGACGACCACGCCGGACGCCCCCGCGACCGCCGCCGCCGCGAGCACCGCGACGGCCCCTGCCGCGGGCGCCGCACCGCGGACCACCGGTCCCGCCACGGGCGCCACCGCGCGTCCCGCCACGGGCCGTATCCCGTCCGTCGGCGGGCCGCGCCGCGTGCGCCTGTCGGTGTCGCGCGTCGACCCGTGGTCGGTGATGAAGCTCGCGTTTCTGCTGTCGGTCGCGGTCGGCATCATGATCGTCGTGGCCGCGGCGGTGCTGTGGTTCACGCTCGACGGCCTGCAGGTCTTCGCGCGCGTGGACGAGCTCATCGCGCAGGTCGCCGGCCCGGAGAGCACGCTCAACGTGCTCGACTACGTGTCGTTCCAGAAGACGATCTCCGCCGCCACGCTCGTCGCGGTCATCGACGTCTTCCTGCTGACGGCGCTCGCGACGATCGGCGCGTTCCTCTACAACCTCGTGGCGGCGCTGGTCGGCGGCGTGCACGTGACCATGACGGACGAGTGAGGTCCGGCCGGGACACCGCCCGGCGCGCGCCCTCCCGCCGGCCGTCGCCGGTTTGGGATCGGCCCCGCGCCTGAGGTAGTCTCGACCGTCGCACCCGCCCGGTCGGCTCCTCGGAGCGCGCACGGGTGGTGCGAGACGGGCCTATAGCTCAGACGGTTAGAGCGCTTCCCTGATAAGGAAGAGGTCACAGGTTCAAGTCCTGTTAGGCCCACCACGTCGGACCCGCACGGGTCGCGTCCACCGGCACCACCTGAGACGGGGGATCCGATGAAGAAGCTCCTGCTGGTCGCCGCGGTCGCGGCGGTCGGGTTCGCCGCCTGGCAGAAGTACGCGCAGGACCGCGACGAGCGCGACCTGTGGGCCGAGGTCACCGACACCTTCGAGTGACCGGCCGCTCCCACGGGGAGCGATCCGCGGCGGACGCCGCACCGCGGCCGACGCCGCACCGGGGCCATGGCGCAATTGGTAGCGCACCTGCTTTGCAAGCAGGGGGTTAGGGGTTCGAGTCCCCTTGGCTCCACCACGACGTCACGGCCCTCGCTCCCGGCGGAGCGGGGGCCGTCGCCGTCCCGGCGCGGCACGGCACGGGCGCCGCCGGCCGCGGGCGTCAGACGTGGATGTGCGCCCGCCAGTCCGCTGGCACCCGCCCGGCCGGTCCTGGCACGGACTGGTCCTCCGGCCGGCTCTGCGGCGGCGCGAGGGCGGGCCCGCGCGCGTAGTCCTCGGACGCGTAGTCCCAGAACCAGTCCTCGCCGGGCTCGAACGAGCGCACCACCGGGTGGCCCGTGGCGCGCCAGTGCGCGGTCGCGTGCTGCGACGGCGAGGTGTCGCAGCAGCCGACGTGCCCGCAGGCGGCGCACCGGCGCAGGTGCACCCACCAGCCGCCGGCGGCGTCGCACTCGAGGCAGCCGGTGCCGCTGGGCGGGGCGGCGGGGTCGATCGCGTCGACGGTCATGACGGCAGCACCTCCGGTGCGTCGGGGCGGGTGTACGGGAGCCGGACGAGGAAGCGGGTGTCCCCCGGCTGCGAGCGGACGGTCAGGTCGCCGTGGTGCTTGCCGACGACGATCCGCCACGCGATGTCGAGGCCGAGCCCTGTGCCGGACCCGACGGGCTTGGTGGTGAAGAACGGCTCGAACACCCGGTCGACGACGTCGGGCGGGATGCCGGGGCCGGTGTCGGCGACCTCGACCTCGAGCCAGTCGTCGACGCGCCGCGTCGTCACCGTGAGGGTGCCGCTGCCGTCCATGGCCTGCGCGGCGTTGTCGACGAGGTTCGTCCACACCTGGTTGAGCTCGGCGCCGTACGCGTGCACGGGCGGCAGCGTGCGGTCGTACGCGCGCACGACGGTGATGCCGTCGAGCCGCCGGTCGAGCATGGTCAGCGTCGCGTCGAGCAGCTCGTGCACGTCGAGCTCGCGGTCGGGCGCGCGGCCGATCTGCGAGTACTGCTTGGCGGCGCCGACGAGCGTGGAGATGCGCGTCGTGGCGTCCTCGACGTCGTTCATGAGCTGCTCGGTCTCGAGGGCGTACGCGAGCCAGCGCACGGTGCCCTCCAGCACCTCGGGCGCGACCGCCTCCGCGACGGCGTCCAGCCACGCCGGGTCGAGCTCCGCGGTGACGAACGTCGACGCGAGCTCCCACGGCGCGCCGACGTCGTGCGCGTCCAGCCAGTCGGTGAGCGCGTCCTCGGCGTCGGCGCGCTCGAGCGCCCCGGGCGGCGGCGGTGCGCCGGGCGCGCGCGTCTTGGCGAGCGACTCCACCGCCTGCTCCTGCAGGTCGACGAGCGTGGCGAGGGTCGTCGCGTCGTACGGGCCGGACGCGATGAGCGCGAGCTTGTGCCGCATGCCGGCCACGCGCTCGCGCAGCGCCGAGGTCGCGCGTCCGGCGGACGCGGCGGGGTTGTTGAGCTCGTGCGTGAGGCCGGCCGACAGCGCGCCGAGCGCGAGCAGCCGCTCCCGCTGGTTGACCGCCTGCTGCGTCGCGTGCTGCCCCGTCGCGAGCCCCTCCAGCAGGTGCACGGCCATCGGGAACCACCGCGTCATGAGCGTCGCGAAGTCCGACGACGGGAGCGCGTAGAACCGCGACGGCGCGAGCACCCGCATGGTGCTCGGGTACGTCTGCGACGCGCCCGCGCGCAGGTACGCCGCCCACGCGCCGCCGTACACGCCGCGCTGCGACGTGCGGGAGATCTCGACGTCGTCGGCGCCGACGCGCCGCTCGAGCGCCACCTTCCCCTCGAGCAGCACGTAGAACCACTCCGCCGGCTCGCCCTCGCCGTACAGCGTGCCGGGGTCGCGCCGCTCGACGTGCCCGTGCGTGCACAGCCAGTCCAGCTGCTCGTCGGTGAGGCTCTCGAAGAGGAACAGGCTGCGCAGCTCGGCGACGTCGCACGGCTGCGCGCCGGCCGGCGCGCTCACCGCTCCCCCAGGTACCGGTGCACGAGCATGACGGCCATCGCGCCCTCGCCCACGGCGGACGCGACCCGCTTGGCCGACTCGGCCCGCACGTCGCCCGCGGCGAACACCCCGGGCACGCTCGTCTCGAGGTGGTACGGCGGCCGGTCCAGCGGCCAGCCCGCGGGCGGGTGCCCGTCGACGAGCAGGTCGTGGCCGGCGCGCAGGAACCCGCGCGCGTCGCGCTCGACGGTCCCGTCGAGCCAGTCGGTGAGCGGCGCGGCGCCGATGAAGACGAAGAGGAACCCGGCGGCGACTGACTCCTTCTCCCGCGTGTCGACGTCCTGCAGCACGAGGCCCTCGAGGTGCTCGTCCCCGACCGCGTCGACCACCGTCGTGCGCGTGCGCACGGTGATGCGGGGATGCGCCTCGATCTGCTCGACGAGGTAGTGCGACATCGACGCCGCGAGCCCGTCACCGCGCACCACCAGCGTCACGGAGCGCGCCTCCCGCGCGAGGAACAGCGCCGCCTGGCCGGCGGAGTTCGCGCCGCCGACCACGTGCACGTCCTGGTCCCGGCACGCCGCGGCCTGCGTGAGCGCGGACCCGTAGAACACGCCGCGCCCGGCGAGCGCCGCGAGCCCGGGACCGTCGAGCTCGCGGTACGCGACGCCGTTGGCCAGCACGACCGCGTGCGCGGCCACCGTGCTGCCGTCCGCGAACCGCACCGCGCGCGCCGACCCGTGCACCTCGAGCCCCACGACGTCACGCGCCATGACGATCTCCGCGCCGAACCGCTGCGCCTGGCGCCGCGCGCGCTCGGTCAGCTGCGCCCCCGAGAGGCCGTCCGGGAACCCGAGGTAGTTCTCGATGCGTGAGCTCTGCCCGGCCTGCCCGCCCGTGGCGGTGCGTTCGACCAGCGCGGTCCGCAGCCCCTCGGACGCGCCGTAGAGGGCCGCGCTCAGCCCGGCGGGACCACCGCCGACGACGACGAGGTCGTAGAAGTCCGCCGCCGGGTCGACCGACAGGCCGACCCGCGCGGCCAGCGCCGCGTCGTCCGGTGCGACCAGCACGTCGGCGTCCGCGGTGACGACGACCGGCAGCCGCTCGCCGTCGACGCCGGCCGCCTCGAGGATGCGTCGACCCTCCGCCGACTCCACGGCGTACCAGCGGTACGGCACCTGGTTGCGGGCGAGGAACTCGCGCACCTGCGTCGAGCGCGCCGACCACCGGTGCCCCACGACCTTGGGGCCCTGCACGGCGGGCGGCGCGGCGTCGTGCCACGCCTCCAGCTGCGCGTCGAGCACCGGGTAGAGCTTCTCCTCCGGCGGGTCCCACGGCTTGAGCAGGTAGTGGTCGAGGTCGACGACGTTGACCGCGTCGATGGCGGCCGCCGTGTCCGCGTACGCGGTGAGGAGCACGCGGCGCGCGACCGGGAAGAGGTCCATCGCCTCCTCGAGGAACTCGATGCCGCTCATGCCGGGCATCCGCTGGTCGGCCAGCAGCACCGCGACCTGCTCGCCGCGCAGCTTCAGCTCGCGGCACGCCGCCAGGGCCTCCGCGCCCGACTCGGCGCGCACGACGCGGTACCGGTCGCCGTAGCGGCGACGCAGGTCGCGCGCGACGGCGCGCGAGACGCCCGCGTCGTCGTCGACGGTGACGAGCGCCGCGCGCGGCGACGGGTCGGTGGTGGTCGGCACGGGCACCTCCGGGTGGCGGGTGTGCGGTCACAGATGCGCGGTCACGGGTACGGGGTCACGGGTACGGGGTCGCGGGTGGCGCACCGCACACTCTGCCGCCGCGGGGACGCCCTGCACAGCCCCCGGCGGGCGTCAGGACGTCGCGGCCAGCCCCAGCTGCTCGCGCAGCGCCTCGACGCCCTCCATCTGCACGTCGAGCCGCAGGTCGTCGCGGCGCGCGTCCCAGTCGGCGCGGTCGAGCACGTACAGCCGGCTCTCGACGGCACCGCCCTCGCGCGCCTGGTGCAGCACACCGTTCGGGCGGTAGCCGATCTTGCGCGTGACGCCCGACGAGCCCGGGTTGTCGACGAACGCCGACGTCGTCGCGTGCTCCGCGCCCAGGCCCTCGAACAGCAGGTGCAGGATCAACAGGCGCATCCGCGTGCCGATGCCCTTGTGGTGGTGCTCCAGGCCGAGCCACGAGCCCGTCTCCGCGCTGCGGGTCACGGCGAAGTCCTTCGCGTACATGCCCTGCGTGCCCACCGGAACGCCGTCGTGCAGGACCGCGAGCTCGATGGCCCAGTCGGCGGGCGTCGTGCGCTGGCGCAGGCCCCACTGGTACGTCATGACGCTGCGGGCCACCTGCACGGGCGTGCCGCGCGTCCACGGCACGAGGAACGGCATGTAGTCCGGCGGGTGCACGCCGCGGGCGGCGAGGCGCGCGAGGTCGAGCAGCGTGCGGTCGTCCGGGGCCCGCAGCTCGAGGTCCCCGCTGCGGACGCGCACACCCAGCAGCGGCCAGATCTCGACGTCGGTCAGCGGGGTCGCGTCCTGAGCGGGAGCCGTCATCCGCGCAGCGTCGCGGGTCGTCCCGCGCCCGGTCAACCGGGTTCTCGTGCCACGAGGGCGCCGCACGTGACG
>NZ_JBHUZW010000012.1:0-59778 GCF_042667215.1 Cellulomonas sp. NPDC057328
GCCGTCGCTCAGACCCTGCTCACGCCGTGCTCAGGCCGTCGGCGTGCCGACGGGCTCGGGCGCCACGGGGTGCTCGCGCTCGAGCTTCGCACCCTCGACGTCGACGTCCGGCAGCACGCGGTCGAGCCAGCGCGGCAGCCACCACGCCTTCTCGCCGACCAGGTGCAGGAACGCCGGCACGAGCGTCATCCGCACGACGAACGCGTCGACCAGCACGCCGAACGCGAGCGCGAAGCCCATGGGCCGGATGACGGCGATGTGCGAGAACACGAAGCCCGCGAAGACGGACACCATGATGATCGCCGCCGCGGTGACGACTGCCCGGCCGGCGCGCACGCCCTCGGCGACCGCCTGCCGCGCCGTCGCACCGTGCGCGTACGCCTCGCGCACGCCGGACGTGAGGAACAGCTGGTAGTCCATCGCCAGGCCGAACAGGATGCCGATGACGATCGTCGGCAGGAAGCTCAGCACCGGGCCCGGGTCGTGCACGCCGAACAGGTCGCCCAGCCAGCCCCACTGGAACACGGCCGTGACGGCGCCGAACGTCGCGAGCAGCGACAGCACGAACCCGAGGGTTGCGACCACCGGCACGAGGATCGAGCGGAACACCATGACGAGGATGAGCAGCGACAGGCCGACGACCAGCGCGAGGTAGCCCGGCAGGGCGTCGCTGAGCTTCTCGGAGATGTCGATGTTCGCGCTCGCGACCCCGGCGACCGAGAACGTCGCCTCCGGCTCGTCGACGGTCATGCCGCGGACCGTGTGCACGAGCTCCTCGGTCGACGCGTCGTTCGGGCCACCCTCGGGCAGCACCTGGAACGCGAGCACCGTGCGGTCCTCGTCCGTGCCGATCGGCGCGACCGCGCGGACGTCGTCCTCGGCCATGAGCGCCGCGCCCAGGTCGGCCTGGACGCCGGGCAGCTCGTCCTCCGCGACGCCGGCGGGCACGTCCGCGACGACGAGCAGCGGGCCGTTCGCCCCCTCGCCGAACTCCTCGGCGGTCGTCATGTACGCGCTGTACTGCGTCGTGTCGGTGGCCTCCTGCGACCCGTCCGGCAGGCCGAGCCGCATCGACGCCGCCGGCAGCGCCGCGACGAGCAGGACGGCGACACCGAGCAGCAGGGACAGCACGGCGCGCGGCGTCGACATCGGCCGCACGACGGGGTGCTGCTCCGGGGTCGTGGCGGCGCGCACGCGCCGCGGCAGGACGCGCGGTCCGGCGAGGCTCAGCAGCGCCGGCGTCAGCGTCACGGCGAGCAGCACGGCGACGGCCACGCTGGCCGCGGCGGCGGTGCCCATGAGCCCGAGGAACGGGATGCCCGTGACGTTGAGCGCGAGCAGCGCGATGAGCACGGTGCTGCCGGCGAACACGACCGCGTTGCCGGACGTCCCGGTCGCGAGCCCGATGGACTCGGCGACGGGCATGCCGCGCCGCAGCTGCTGCCGGTGCCGGTTGAGCAGGAACAGCGAGTAGTCGATGCCGACCGCGAGCCCGAGCATGAGCCCGAGCACGGGCGTCACGGACGACATCTCCACGACGCTCGAGAACGCGAGCGTGCCGAGCGCCGCCACGCCCACACCCAGGAGCGCGTTGAGCAGCGGCAGCCCGGCCGCGACGACCGAGCCCAGCATGACGAGCAGGACGACGACGGCCACGGCGACACCCACGGCCTCCGACGCGCCGCCGAGCGCAGGCACGCCCGACGCCATCTCGTTGGAGAACCCGACCTCGACTCCCTCGGGCGCGGCGTCCTCGACGGCGGCGATGACCGCGTCCTTCGTCTCCGGGGTGACGTCGAACTGCGGGTCCTCGAAGACGACCGTGGCCAGTGCCGCGGAGCCGTCCTCGGAGACCTGGCGCACCTCGGCGGCCATGTCGAGCAGCGCCTGCCCGCTCTCGAGCTGCGGGGCCTGGGCCTCGAGCTCGGCGCGTCCGGCCTCGAGCTCCGCCTCGCCGGCCTCGAGCTCCGCGAGACCCGCGTCGAGCTGTGCCTGCTGCGCGTCGAGCTGCGCGCGGCCGGCGAGGAGAGCGAGCTCCGGCACGCCCTGCGCGGCGCTGGCGTCGAGCTGGGCGCGGGCGGCGTCGAGCTGGGCCTGCCCGGCCTCGAGCTCGGCACGGCCGGCGTCGATGCGCTGCTGGCCGGCCTCGAGCTCGGCGCGCCCCTGCTCGAGCTGATCGGCACCGGCGGCCAGCTGCTGCGCCTGCTCCTCGCGCTGCGCCTCGGTGGCGAACGGGTCGACGGCCGTCTCGACGCCCTCGACCTCCGCCGCAGCGGCGACCGCGTCGGCGATGCCCGTCCGCTGGTCGTCGTCGAAGGCCTCGCCGTCCGCCGTGGAGAAGACGACGGTGCCGGTGCCGCCGCTCGTGCCCGGCAGCTCCTCCTGGAGCCGCTGGGTGAGGCGGTCGGTGGCCGTCCCGGGGATGCTGACGGTCGACACGAGCGTGCCGCCGAACGCCAGGTACGCGGCGCCCGCCACGAGGAGCGCGACGAGCCACGCCGCGACGACGCGCCACGGGTGCCGTGCCGAGGACCGGCCGAGCCGGTAGAGCAGTCCTGCCATGCGAGGTCTCCTGCGGGTCGTGTGGGGGCACCGCGGCGCTGCGAGGCCGATGGCGGTCATCGGGATGCTAGGCCACGAACTTGATGCCCGGCATCCGTTTCCGCCGGCGGGAGCGCGTGAAGTTGATCGCACCTATCAGGGGTAGCCTGCCGCGCATGACGGACGACGGCGCGGCGGGGGTCGCCGAGCGGGGCCTGCGCCGCGACGCGCAGCGCAACCGCGAGCGCATCGTCGAGGCCGCGCGGGCCCTGTACGCCGAGCGCGGCCTGGCCGTCGGCTTCAACGAGATCGCGCACCGCGCCGGGGTCGGCGTCGGGACCGTCTACAACCGGTTCGCCGACAAGGACGAGCTGGTCCGCGCCGCGCTGCAGGAGCCGGCGCGCGAGCTGCTGCGGGTCGCCGAGGAGGCGCGCGCCGCGACGCGCGCCCGCGACGGCCTCGTGCTCCTGCTCGACCGCATCGTCGCCCTCCTCGCCGCGAACCTCGGCCTGCGCGACATCGCGCTGACGTTCGACGAGACGTCCGTGCCCGAGCCCGGCCCGGCGATCGCCGACGCCATCACCGACCTGCTCGCGCGCGCCGCCGTCGAGGGCGACCTGCGCGACGGCGTGACCATCCACGACCTCGTCGTCGTCTTCTGGATGGTCACGGAGGTCGCGCGGCACACGCCCGACCACCCCGGCACGTACCGCCGCTACCTGCAGCTGCTCGTCGACGGCCTCACCGACAGCGGCGCACCGCTCGCGGTGCCCGCGTCCGCCGACGCCGCCGCGGAGCTGTCCGGGCACTGGGCGGCCGCGCGCCGCTGACCCCGGTCCGCGGGTCGCGCGCCGTCGGCGCCGACCGGAGGATGACCGGGTGACCGCCGCACCGACCGGACTACGCCGCCGGTGGCTCTTCGCCGACCAGCTCGGGCCGCACTTCCTCGACCACCCGGAGCAGCCCGTGCTGCTCGTGGAGTCGCGCGCGGTGTTCCGTCGCCGTCGGTTCCACCGCCAGAAGGCGCACCTCGTGCTGTCCGCGCTGCGGCACCGCGCCGCCGAGCTGGGCGACCAGGCCGTCGTCGTCCGCGCCGACACCTACGCCGAGGCGCTCGCACAGGTCGACGGGCCCCTCGACGTGTGCGCCCCGACGTCGCGGGGCGCGCTGACGTTCGTCGAGCGGCAGCCGGGGCTGGAGGTGCTCCCCCACCGCGGTTTCGTCACGTCCCGCCCGGACTTCGAGCGCTGGGCCGGCCACCAGCGCGGCGGGCTGCTGATGGAGAACTTCTACCGGACCGCGCGGCGTGTGCACGGCGTCCTCATGGACGGCACGGAACCCGCGGGCGGCCGGTGGAACTTCGACCACGAGAACCGCGAGCCCCCGCCGCGCACCGACCGGCTCGACGTCCCGCCGCCGTGGCTGCCGGAGGAGGACGAGATCGACGCCGAGGTCCGCCGCGACCTCGACCGGTGGGAGGCCGACGGCGACGTGTCGTTCGTCGGCCGCGACGGTCCGCGGCGCTTCGCCGCGACGCGCGCCGAGGCGGAGGTCGCGCTCGACACCTTCGTCGAGCACCGCCTGCCGGCGTTCGGGCGCTACGAGGACGCGATGCTCGCCGCCGACCCGTGGCTCTCCCACTCGGTGCTGTCCGCGGCGATGAACCTGGGGCTGGTCGACCCGCGCGAGGCCGTCGACCGCGCCGAGGACGAGTACCGCGCCGGCCGCGCGCCGATCGCGAGCGTCGAGGGGTACGTCCGCCAGCTCATGGGCTGGCGCGACTACGTGTGGCACGTCTACTGGCGCACCGGACCCGACTACAAGCGGTCCAACGCCCTCGCCGCGCACGCCCCGCTGCCCGACTGGTTCCACGACCTCGACGCCGACGCCGTCGAGGCACGCTGCCTGAGCGACGTCCTCGGCCAGGTGCGCGACATGGCGTGGGTGCACCACATCCCCCGCCTCATGGTGCTCGGCAACTGGGCGCTGCAGCGGGGCTACGACCCGGCCGAGCTCACCGACTGGTTCCACGAGTGCTTCGTCGACGGCTACGAGTGGGTCATGGCGCCCAACGTCGTCGGCATGAGCCAGCACGCCGACGGCGGGTTCATGGCGACCAAGCCGTACGCGTCGGGCGGCGCGTACATCAACAGGATGTCGGACTACTGCGGCGGCTGCCGCTACCGGCCCGACGTCCGCGTCGGCGAGGACGCCTGCCCGTACAGCGCCGGCTACTGGTGGTTCCTCGACCGCAACCGCGAGCGCCTCGCACCCAACCGCCGCATGGCCCAGCCGCTGGCCGGCCTGGCGCGGCTGCGCGACCGCGAGGCGCTCGTCGAGCAGGAGCAGCTCCGGGGCGCGACGCCGCCGTGACGAGCGCACCCCCGCTGCTGCGGCTCACGACCCGCAGACGACCCCCACGCACTGCGGCTCGTTGCCGTTGCCGCGCGCGGTGTTGCCGCCCAGGTCCACCGCGTGCGGGGCGTGGATGCCCCACCCGCGGTTGCCCACGGCGCCGTTGCCGCGCAGGTCGATCTCCTCGTCCGTGACGATCCCGTCGCCGCCGTCGAGGAACCGGTTGTCGGCGAGGACGCTGTACCCGTCGGCCTGCCAGTACTCGCCCTCCTCGGTGGTGAACCCGACGTCGTTGCGCCGGAACGTGCTGCCGTGGACCGCCATCTGGGTGCTCGCCACGACCGCCGTGCCGTTGTCGGTGAAGTGGCTGGCGTCGACCCGCGTCCAGACGTGCTCGTCGGTGGCGTCGATGCCCACGTCGTTCCCGAGGAACGTGCTGTCGTCGACCCGCAGGTCCGTCATCCAGCTGCCGCGCAAGGCCACGCCGTTGGCGACGAGCGTCGTGCCGGTCAGCGCGCAGGACGACCGGTCGCAGGCGAGGCCCACGTCGTTGCCCTGCACGCGGGAGTCCTCGAGGGTGACGGTGCTGGGGCCGACCTCGACGCCGGTGCCGTTCGCGGAGAACGTCGTGCGCCGGAAGACGGCCGTCGCGCCGAGGCTGTAGAAGCCGTACCGGTTGCCCACCAGGGTCGACCGGTCGACCAGCAGGCTCTTGGAGTACCCGTTGTAGTCCAGGCTGCCGACCAGGGCCAGACGGTTGTCGCGCAGCGTCACGCGCTCCAGGGTCAGCGTCCCCTCGACCGGCTCGTACTCCTCGTCGCTGCTCGCGAGGATGCCGCGGCCCCAGCCGGTGATCGTCCCGCCGACCACGCGCACGTCGCCCTCCTCCGCGACCGTGATCGCGGTTCCGCCGCCACCACGCAGCACGTGCCCGCGCAGGTCGAGCGTGACGCCGGGCCCGAGGTGCAGGCCGTCGCCCGACGCGCACGTCAGGTCGGCCGCGAGGTGCGCGTCGGAGATCAGCACCACGCCGCACCCCGGGACCGGCTCCGAGCCGGGTGGCGCCGCGTGCGCCGGCGCGGCGGCGAGGACGAGGACGGCGACGGCAGCAGCACCGACCGCGGCGCCGGGCAGGACGGACGAGACGTGCATGGGAGCCCCCTGGTGGTCGCGCCGGCGACGTCACCGGCGGTGCGACCAGCGTGCGCGCGCCCGCGGCGCCCGATCCATGCGCTTCTGCCCTTTTCGCCCGGGTGAACGGCTCCCGCCGGCCTCAGACCGGCGGCGGCGGGAACCGGACGCCGCTCCCCCAGCCGACCTCCCACCCGGGTCCCTTGTCGAACCAGTCCGCGAACGACACCGGGAGGCGGCCCTCGCGCTCCACGAGTGCCAGCAGCTCCGCGTACCAACCGGTGTAGGTCCAGTCGCGCCACGGGCGGCCGAAGGCCGGCACGGCGGCCACGAGGGCGTCGGCCAGCGCGTCCGGCGTGGTGGCCGCGGTGACGTCGACCCCGACGACGTCCGCGCCGGAACCGCTGGACCAGCTGAGCTGCGACGGCTTCTCGTCGCCGATCGAGCCTGGCGCGGCCGACAGCGTCACGCGCCAGTACACGCCCGACGGGCTCATGCCCGGCGACACGCGCACGTGCTGCGACCCGCGCCGGTGCAGCGCCGCCACGGCTTGCAGCAGCCGGACGCCCACGAGCTGCGGCGCGTCGAGGAGCTTCGGCGACCAGTACGGCTGCTCGGTGTACAGGAAGAAGCCGTCGAGCACCTCGGCGGGCTCGCCGAACGCGACGCGGCACGGCCGCCCGGTGCGGCTGGGCACGACCCACAGGCTCGAGCGCCGGTCCATCCGGTCGAGGAACGCGGCGACGCCCGCCCGGGTCGTGTCGCCGGCGAGCACGCACTCGACGCCGCCGACGACGGCCGTGAGGTAGGCGCGGTGCGTCGACGTGCCGCCGGACACGGTGGCCTCGGTGGTCTCCTGCGTCCACCGCTGCAGCAGCCGGACGAGGTCGGACAGGTCGGTGGCGCGCTGACCGGGCGCGAGGTGCGGCACGGGACTCCTTCGGCCTTCGGGGACGGACGGGTGCACCGTACCGACGGCCGCCGGGCAGCACGAAGGCCGCCGCCCCCGCAGGGGCGACGGCCTTCGTGTCCGCGCTGACGTGCAGCGTGGGCTGGGAGTGGAGGTGGCGGGAATCGAACCCGCGTCCGATGACGTGGAACCAGGTCTTCTCCGGGTGCAGTCCGCTACAGAGTTTCTCGGCCCCCACGATCACGCGGACGAGACGTGGACGGGCCCAGTCGGCTAGAAGTCCCGCCCGCCCCACCGACGAGGACGGACAGCAGTGGCTCTCTAGATGACGCCAGTGACTAAGCCGAGAGCATGCTTAGGCTGACGGACTTCGAGGCTCGCTCAGGCGGCGAGGGCGAAGTCGGTGCGCTGAGTATCGGCACCTATGAGTCGCACGGAGCGTTTACGAGATAACCGTGCATCCTCGACCCGCTTCTCCTGGAAAGACGACCACCGTCGAAACCGATCACCCCCAGGGGTGTGTTCACTTGTCAACCGCCGTCCCGCGCCCCCAGAGGCCCGGTCCGACGAGGTCCAGCGTACGGCACAACGCGGGACGTGTCCCCGGCATTCCCCGCAGGTCGCGCGCCCGTCCGTGCGTCAGAGGTCGGGTGCGCAGACGCCCCGGCCGAGGGCGGCGAGGCCGGCGCGGTCGCCCGCCTGGAAGGTCGTGACGGCAGCCGACATCTCGGGGTTCATCAGCTGCGACGGGTCGTCGACGTGGTCGAGACCGATCACGTGCGCGACCTCGTGCCGCAGCGTGGAGAGCCACGACGGCGTGCCGTCGGGCAGTGTCGGGTCGGCGAGCGTCTCGGTGTCCAGCACCACCGCCCCGCTCACGTAGACGCGGACGTCGTCGGCGCCGGACACCCACGCGGGTCCGCCCACGCCGGCGACGTCGCCGGCGAGCACCGGCTCGCTCGTCTCGTCGGCGAACCCGAGCAGCACGGGCGCCCACCGCTCGCCGTACCGGTCCGGCTGGTACGCGTCGCGCTCGCTCGTCACCGGCTCGTCGGTCGCGCCGCCGTCGACGAACACCAGCCCGGTGGCGGCCGTGACCTCCGCGAGGACGCCCGTCACCGACGCCGCGAAGCCCTCGGGCGCACCGACCGGGTTGACGACGTAGCGGATGGGCCGGCACGGCGACCAGGCGACGGGCACCTGGGAGCCGTCCACGGCCTGCGTCTCGCTGAACGCGTACGCACCGCCGAGGGGGTCGACCGCGGGCGGCGCGCCGATCGGTGCGTCGGCCTCGCCCAGCCCGGGCGGCGGGCCCGCCTGGGCCCGCAGCTCGTCGGGCGACGCGAGCAGCGACTCGCCGATCGACGCGAGGTCCGGGTGGGCGTCCACCCACCGCCACACCTGCAGGCCGAGCGGCGCGGCGAGGAGCAGCGACACGAGGAGCGGGACGAGCCGGCGGTTGCGGGGCGCGCGCTGCTCGCCGGGCCACGGCTGCGGCGCGGCCGGCGGGGCGTACGGCCGCGGCGCGGGCGGCGGCGGCCACGACCCGTTCGGCGACCACGTCGGGGCCTGCGTGCGACGCCGCTCCGCCTCGTCGAGCACCCACCGGGGCACGCGACCGGACGGCGAGCGGGGCAGGTCGTCGGCCGGCACGCCCGTGGGGACGTCGTCGGCGCTCACGGCCGGCGCTCGTAGACGACGCGCTCGGCCCGGTCGGGGTCCGGTCGGAAGAACACCTCGTCGTCGTCCGCGACGTACAGCTGGACGCCCCGGACGCGCGACGACGACCCGACCACCTCGTCGATCGACAGGTACACGAAGCCGGGGCCGTCGAGGTGCTCCCACGTGCCGATCAGGTCCACGCTCCCCGCGTCCGCCGCCTCGAGCACCGCCGCGGGGACCCCGGCGGCGGCGAACGTCCCGTCCGCCGCGAGGGTCAGGCCACCCTCGCCCTCCCGGGCGACGTACTCGCCGGCGAGCGACGCGGCGTCGACCGTCCCGCACCCCACGCACGCGACGAACGCCGCCAGACCCACCAGCGCCCGGGCGGCACGCCGCCGCCGTCCCACCTCGTCCACGGGAGCATCATCCCCTCCCGCGGGACCCTGCGTTGCCGCACCCGCCGCCGGTGCCGACCGGGCGCGCCGTGCGTCGCGCTGACAGCGCGCTCCCCACCCGCCACGATGGGCCGATGGACCTGCCCGTGATGCCGCCCGTCGCGCCGATGCTCGCCAAGTCGGTCAAGGAGATCCCCGACGTGGGGCACGTGGAGCCGAAGTGGGACGGGTTCCGCACGATCGTGTTCCGGGACGGCGACGAGGTCGAGCTCGGCAGCCGCAACGAGAAGCCGATGACGCGGTACTTCCCCGAGCTGGTCGAGGCGCTGAAGGCGAACCTGCCGGAGCGGTGCGTGGTCGACGGCGAGATCGTCGTCGTCACCGGCGACCGGCTCGACTTCGACGCGCTGCAGCAGCGCATCCACCCCGCGGCGTCCAGGGTGAAGCTGCTCGCCGGGCAGACGCCGGCGTCCTTCGTCGCGTTCGACCTGCTGGCACTCGGCGACGACGACCTCACGGGCCGGCCGCTGCGCGAGCGCCGCGCCCTCCTCGTCGAGGCGCTCGCGGACGTGCAGGCGCCCGTCCACGTGACACCCGCGACCGGCGACATGGACGAGGCGCAGCGGTGGTTCACGCAGTTCGAGGGCGCGGGGCTCGACGGCGTCGTCGCCAAGCCCCTGGACGGCACCTACCAGCCGGACAAGCGGGCGATGTTCAAGATCAAGCACGAGCGCACGGCCGACTGCGTGGTGGCGGGCTTCCGGTGGCACAAGTCCGGCGACGTCGTCGGCTCGCTGCTGCTGGGGCTGTGGACCGACGACGGGCGGCTGCAGCACGTCGGCGTCAGCGCGTCGTTCCCGATGGCCCGGCGCAGGAGCCTGCTCGACGACCTCGCCCCCTACCGGGACGTCGACCTGGCCGACCACCCGTGGGGCTCGTGGGCCGACCAGTCCGCGCACGCCGACCGTCGCATGCCCGGCGCCGTCAGCCGCTGGAACGCCACCAAGGACCTGTCCTTCGTGCCGTTGCGCCCGGAGCTCGTCGTCGAGGTCGCGTACGACCACATGGAGGGCGACCGGTTCCGCCACACCGCGCAGTTCCGGCGGTGGCGCACCGACCGGGAAGCGCGCTCGTGCACCTACGAGCAGCTCGACGAGCCGGTGCGGTTCGACCTCGCGGAGATCCTCGGCGGGTGAGGCCGCCCCGTGCGCGACGCGCCCTCGCGACCTCGTCCGGACCGGCCTACCGTGCGAGGAGCGGCACACCGCCGCCCGTCCCACCGGAGGTCACCATGCCCACCGCCACCCTGAACGGCACCGTGCTCGCCGAGGCACCCGAGTCCGAGGTCGTGCACATCGAGGGCAACGTCTACTTCCCGCCCTCCAGCATCCGCACCGAGCTGTTCGAGACGTCGCCGACCCCGTACACCTGCCCGTGGAAGGGCGAGGCCCAGTACTGGTCGGTCCGCGACGGGGAAGAGCTGCGCAAGGACGAGGCGTGGTCGTACCCGCACCCGTACCCGAGCGCGTTCGACCGCGTCGGCAAGGACTTCAGCGGCTACGTCGCGTTCTCGCCGGACGTCGAGGTGCGCTGACGCGACCCAGCGCGACGACGGCTGCACGACGACGGCCCGGTCCCCGCAGGGGCCGGGCCGTCGCACGTCGTGGCGGTGCGGGTGGGTCGGTGCGGGTCAGTCGAGCAGACCCACCGCGTAGCCGATGAAGTACAGCGCGCACAGGGCGACGACCCCGCCGACGACCGCGTAGACGACCCAGTTCGAGCCCGTCGAGCCGACCTTGGCCTGGTGGGTCGACAGGCCCGACGTCGTCGACGACTCGCCCGGCGGCGTGTCGCCGGGCGCCACACCGCCGCCGTCCTCCAGACCGGGCGTCTCGTCGGGCTGCGGGTCGGGCGTGCTGGCTCCGGGCGACTGGCTCATGCGTCCCCTCTCGTCGGTCGTGCTCCGTCCACGGTGGGCCCGTGCGGGTGGGTCGGCAACCGGAGGCACCGACGCGGCGCCCTCATGACTCGACCGTGAGGATCTCGGCGTCGAGGGCCACGTCGGTGTCGAGGGTGACGTACCCGCGCTCCTCGAACAGCACGGTGATCCGGTCGGCCTCGACGACCGTGACGGCGCCCGGCCCGAACTCCTGGTGCCGCACGAGCTGGCCCGGCCGCACGCGGCTCTCCGACGCGCGCACCGACGTGCCGGCGTCGCACGAGTCGCAGCGCCCGCACACGTCGCGCCGCTCCTCGCCGAGCAGCTCGAGCAGCAGCCGCCGGCGGCAGTCCGTCGTGTCGGTGTAGGTGCGCACGAGGTCGACGCGGGACGTCTCCAGCCGCGCGCGTCGCTCGCGCTCGGCGCGCACGTCGGCGAGGACCCGCCGCGGGCGCGCGCCGTCGACGGTGCGGAACCGGCCGTCGTCGTCGCGGACGGCACCGACGCGCTGGAGCTCGCCGAGCGCCCGCGCGACGGTGCGGCGCGCGAGGCCGGTGCGCTCGGCGAGGCCGGCCTGGTCGGCGGCGTCCTCCTCGAGCGCGCGGACCACCGTCGTCAGGGTCTCCGGCCGTGAGCCGCCGCTCGAGCGCTGGTAGCGCGCCAGCCCGTGGTCCTCGGGCCGGTGCACGACGAGCGCACGGGCCGGCTCCTCGTCACGGCCGGCCCTGCCGACCTCCTGGTAGTAGGAGTCGAGCGTCGAGGGCGGGCCCGCGTGCACGACGAGCCGCACGTCGGCGCGGTCGACGCCCATGCCGAACGCGGACGTCGCGACGACCAGGTCCGCGTCGCCGGACAGGAACCGGTCCTGCGCGGCCGACCGCTCCTTCGCCGGGAGGCCCGCGTGGTAGACGAGCGCGGGACGCCCGTCCTCGGCGAGCGCGGCCGCGAGCTCCTCCGTGTGCGCGCGCGTCCGGGCGTAGACGATCACCGCACCCGGCTCCTCCAGCACCGCCTCGCGGACGTACGCGTCGCGCTCCTGCTCGGAGGCCGCCGGGCGCGCCCCGAGCCAGATGTTCGGCCGGTCGGCGTCGTGCACGAGCACCCGGGGGTCGCGCATCTCCAGCTGGGCGACGATCTCCTCCCGCACGTGCGCCGACGCCGTGGCGGTCAGCGCGAGCACGCGCGGCGCGCCGAGGCGCTGCACGGCCCACCCGACCAGCAGGTAGTCGGGCCGGAAGTCGTGCCCCCACTCGCTCACGCAGTGCGCCTCGTCGACGACGACCAGGCCCACGTCGGCCTGCTGGAGTGCCTCGAGGACGACCTCGCGCTGCAGCTGCTCGGGGCCGAGCAGCAGCACGTCGAGGTCACCCGACGCCGCCGCCTCGAGCGCCTCGCGCTGCTGCGCGGCGGTCCGGGCCGAGCTCACGGACGCGGCCCGCAGGCCCGACTCCCGCAGGGAGCCGACCTGGTCGCGCTGCAGCGCCAGCAGCGGCGAGACCACCACGGTCAGCCGCTCGGCGACGAGCGTCGCCACCGCGTACACGGCGGTCTTGCCGGCGCCCGTGCGCGCCACCAGGAGCGTGTCGTGCCCCGCCAGGCCGTCGAGGGCGTCCCGCTGCGACTCGCGCAGCGCCACACCCTCGCCCAGCACGCGCGTCACCGCGGCGTCGACGTCCACCCAGCACCTCCGTCCGGGTCGCCCGTGCGGCGACCCCGGACAGTCCTACCCACCCGCGGCCCGTCCCGCCCGTCGAGCCGCGATGCGCGCCCGGCCGCCGCGCGGCCCGCGAGCCGCTCACGTACGGTCGAGGCGTCCCGACCCCCCGGCAGGAGGCCGCGCATGACGACCACCGAGAGCTCGCGGCCGTCGACGGCCCGGCGGGAGCGCCCGCACGACGTGGTGGTCGTGGGCTCCGGCTTCGGCGGCCTCTTCACGACGCGCGCGCTCGCCCGCGTCCCCGGTGTGCGCGTCACCGTGGTCAGCGGCTCCAACCACCACCTCTTCCAGCCGCTGCTCTACCAGGTCGCGACCGGCGTGCTGTCGGCCGGCGAGGTCGCTCCGGCGACGCGCGACGTCCTGCGCCGCCAGCGCAACGCGCGCGTGCTGCTCGGCGTCGTCGAGGACGTCGACCTCGACGCCCGCGAGGTGGTGCACCGCTCCCCCGCCGGTGTGACCCGCACCCGGTACGACAGCCTCGTCGTCGCGGCGGGCGCCGGGCAGTCGTACTTCGGCCGTGACGAGTTCGCGGAGCACGCGCCGGGCATGAAGAGCCTCGACGACGCGCTCGAGATCCGCGGCCGCATCTTCGGCGCGTTCGAGCTCGCCGAGGTGACGCGGGACGAGGCGGCCGTCGAGCGGCTGCTCACGTTCGTGGTCGTCGGCGCGGGGCCGACGGGCGTCGAGATGGCCGGCCAGGTGGCCGAGCTCGCCCACCGCGTCCTGCCCGGCCAGTTCCGGCACGTCGACCCGCGACGCACGCGCGTGCTGCTCGTCGACCCGGTCGACCACGTGCTCCCGGGCTACCCGGAGCACCTGGGCGCGGCCGCGGCGCGCGAGCTCGAGAGCCAGGGCGTCGAGATCTGGACCGGGTGGAAGGTCGTCGGCGTCGACCAGGAGGGCGTCGAGGTCGAGGACGCCGACGGGGAGCGGCGCGTGCTCCCCGCGTCGTGCAAGATCTGGGCCGCCGGCGTGCAGGGTGCGCCCATCGGCCGCGTGCTCGCCGAGCGTGCGGGCGTCGAGGCCGACCGGTCGGGCCGCGTGCCGGTCGAGCCGGACTGCACGCTCCCGGGCCACCCGGACGTGTTCGTCATCGGCGACCTGATGAAGCTGGACAAGCTGCCCGGCGTCGCGCAGGTCGCGATGCAGAGCGCCGAGCACGCGGCCGACCAGATCCGCCGCCGCGTCGACGGCCGCCCGACCGGGCAGCCGTTCGAGTACCACGACAAGGGCAGCATGGCGACGGTGTCCCGCTTCTTCGCCGTCGCGCAGGTGGGGCGCGTCGAGACGTCGGGGCTCCCTGCCTGGCTCCTGTGGCTCGGCGTCCACCTGTTCTACCTCGTGGGGTTCAAGAACCGGGTGACGACGCTGCTGCACTGGGCGGTGTCGTTCGTCGGTCGCGGCCGCGCGGAGCGGGCGGCGACCTGGCAGCAGGTGATCGGCCGCAACGCGCTGCGCCGCGAGGGCGAGGCGTCGTTCGGCCCGCGGGACGACCCGTCGGGGACCCGGTCCGAGTCCGGCGCCGACGCGGCGGACGACGCCGCGCGCGTCACCGACCGGGGCGACCAGGACGCGCGACCGGCCTGACGGTCCGCCGCCCGCGCACCGACCGTCCCCGCACCGAGCTCGGCCGCACCGACCGGTCCCGCACCGAGCTCGTCCGCGCCGACCTGCCCGCGGCCGGGTCGGTCACCAGCCGCCGCCGCCCCCGCCGCCGACGCCACCGCCGGAGTAGCCGCCGCTCGTGCCGGAGCCGCCCGACGTGCCGGGCGTCGGCGCGCTGATGGCCTCGGTGGCGACGTGCTCGAACCGGTCCACCGCACCCGCGAAGCCGGTGCCCCAGAAGTACGGCCCGGCGGCGTACGTGCCGACGTACCAGCCCGGCTCGGCGACCACGCGGCCCTGTGCGGCGAGGTCGGCGAACACCCGCGCCCACCGGTCGGCGAGCCCGAACACGATCGCGTAGGGCAGGTAGCGCGAGAACAGGTCCTCGCCCTCCTCGAACCGCAGCTGCTCCGCCTCGGCCGTCGCGAGGTAGCGCCGGAACCCGAGCGTCTGCGCGAGGACCGCGGTCCCGTCCGCCGTGCGCGCCGGCGCCGCGCCGGAGAGCGCGAGCACGAGGACGCCCACCAGGGCGACCGCCGCGGGCACCAGCGCGAGCCCCAGCAGCGACTGCGCGCCCGCGGCGATCGCGATGACGGTGCCCACGACGCCGAGCACGAGCAGCAGCCCGCCGGTGAGGCCCCACGCCGTCCGCACGGCCTTGGGGTTGGCGCGGAACCAGCCCGTCTCCGTCACGTGCTCGTAGAGCCCGTCCTGGACCTTGCCCATGGCGGACGCGAAGGTGGTCCTGAGCTCCGAGAGGCGGACCCGTTCGCGTCCCTCGAACAGGTCCGTGAGCAGCGTCGCCTCGAACGGCAGCAGGCCGGTGGTGCCGGGGCGCAGGCGCACGAGGGTCCAGTCCTCCGGCGCGCGCCCCTCCTGCTCGGGCGCGACCTCCTCGATGCGCAGCCACCCGCGGACCGCGAGGTCGATGATCGTCGCGGTGACGTCGACCGGGTCGGCCTTCTCGTCGACGAGCGTGCCGACCTCGCCCGGCCGCGTGCCCTCGGGCGGCGTGAACTGCACCGACACGGCGTCCCGACGGTCGCGGTGACCCGTCCCGGCCTCCTGCCCCGCGGCCGGCCGCAGCCCTGGCGTCAGCCCGAGGTAGGCCTGGTCCCGCCCGGTGCGGCGGACCCGCCGCACCGCGAGGAGCGCACCGAGGCCGAGCACGCCGGCCGCGACCCCGCCGCCCACGCTCAGCGGCCGCACGGGCGCGAACGGGTCGAGCTTCTCGCGCAGGACCGGGTCGGCGCCGGTGAACGTGCCGCCGGGCCAGCCGGTCACGGTCGTGAGGCGGTCCCGGACCGGGACGACGTCCTGCGTGAACGTCGCCGACGCGCCGTCGGCCTCGGCGGCGCCGCACGGCGTCGTCGCACCCTGCGGGCCCGCGAAGCACGCCACGTCCTGGACGTCCGCCGGCCCCGTCACGGTGACCCGCACGTCGGACAGCGGCACCTCCCAGTCCCCGCCGATGACGTCCCAGTACAGCTCGTCGCCCGAGTGCTGCGCGTTCGCCGGGTTCAGCCAGCCACGCACCGTGAAGCCGACCCGGTACGTCTGCACGCCCTCGACGTCGTCGACGTCCTCGTCGCCGACGCGCAGCACCATCGCCGCGCCCTCGTCCTCACGGTGCAGGTCGGCCGGGGCGCCGGTGGGGCTCTCGACGACGACGTCGGAGTACTCGAAGACGCGGTCGAGCTCGTCGTCGTAGGACACCCGCGTCGGGTACGTCAGGTAGGGGCCGTGGCCGGGGTCGTCGCCGAAGTCGAAGTCGAGCTCGAGCTGCACCTGCACCGTGCCGTCGGCGGCGACCTCCGCCACCGCGTCGTACCGCGTGATCTCGCGCCCCGACGTCAGGTCGCCCGGCGTCGCCGGCATCGCGGACGTGGCGGGCGGCGGCGCGAGGACGACCACGCCGAGCGCCAGGACGACGGCCAGCGCGACCACCGCGAGCCGCCGGACTGCCCGCGCGACCACGTGGGCGTCGTCCGGACCGACGGCGTCGTCCGGACCGACGGCGTCGTCCGGACCGACGGCGTCGTCCGGACCGACCGCGTCGTCGGGCCGGGCCACGTCGTGCGCCGTCACCGGTCGCGCTTCTCGCGGATCGCGCGCTGCGCCTCGAGGTTGTCCTGCCGCTCGCGCAGGGTCTGCCGCTTGTCGTACTCGCGCTTGCCGCGCGCGAGCGCGATCTCGATCTTGGCGCGCCCGTCGAGGAAGTACAGGGCGAGCGGGACGATCGTCTGCCCCTTCTCGCGCGTCTTGACCTCGAGCCGGTCGATCTCCTCGCGGTGCAGCAGCAGCTTGCGCTTGCGCCGGGGCGCGTGGTTGGTCCAGGTGCCCTGCGAGTACTCGGGGATGTGCACCCCGTGCAGCCACGCCTCGTGGCCCTCGACCTCGACCCAGCCGTCGACGAGCGACGCGCGCCCGGCGCGCAGGGCCTTCACCTCGGTGCCGGACAGGACCATCCCCGCCTCGAAGACGTCCTCGATGACGAAGTCGTGCCGCGCCTTGCGGTTGGCCGCGACCATGCTGCGTCCGGTCGTCGCCTTGGCCACGGCTCGGCCCTCCTGGTGTCTGCTCGGGTGGTGCGCGCACCGCAGGGTGCGGGTGCGCGGCGGATGGCGGCGGGCGTGGTGACCGCCGTGCCGCCGCACGAGCCTACCCGCGGGCACCGACGCACCCCCAGGTGAATGCCGCGACCGTGCCCCGGCGCCGCCTCAGATGCCCAGGTAGGACCGGGGGTTCTGGGTCGCGCCGTTGACGTACACCTCGAAGTGCAGGTGGCACGCGGCGGACGTCCCGGTGTTGCCGGCGTAGCCGAGCAGCTGCCCGGCCGACACCTGCGACCCCGCGCCGACGGCGAACGACGACATGTGGTTGTAGCTCGACATGAGCGAGGAGCCGTTGACCCAGCCGTGGTCGATCATCACCTGGTTGCCGTACCCGCTGCGGTACCGGGACCACTGCACGGTGCCCGAGCGGCCCGCGTACACGGGCTCGCCGCAGCGGTCGCGCAGGTCGATGCCGGCGTGCATGCGGTAGTACCCGAGCACCGGGTGCAGGCGCATGCCGTACTCGGACGTCACGTAGATCGGGTTGTGCGCGGTGGGGTTGGCGAACATCGCGCCCGGCTTGGCGCCGCCCGGCTGCGGGCTCGTGCCACCGCCACCGCCGCCGCCACCACCGCCGCCACCACCGCCGCCACCACCGCCGCCGCTGGGCTTGCCGGCCGCCGCGGCCGCCGCGGCGCGCTCGGCCTCGATGCGGGCACGCTCGGCGCGCTGCGCCTCGACGATCTGCGCGAGGTCGGCGGCGACCGCCTGCCGCTCGGCGTCGACGGCCGCGGCCTGCGCGGCGGCCTCGGCCTTCTGCGACTCGATCGACGCCTTCTTCGCCTGCTGCTCCGCGAGCAGCCGCTCGACCTCGGCCTTGGCGTCCTCGGCCGCGGCCTGGGTCCGCTGCGCCTCGGCGAGCTTCTCGTCGGCGGCGGCCTTGATCTCCGAGACCTTGTCGCGCACGGCCGTCTGGCGGGCCTGCGCGTTCTTGTTCTTGGCGACGATCTCCTGGAGCTCGTCGAGCACCTGCGACTGCGTGCGCATCGCGGTGGAGACCATGCCGTACCGCTCGACGAAGTCCTGCGAGCTCTCGGCGTCGAGCATGACGCTCATGCCGGAGACGTCACGGCCGCCCTTGTAGGCCTCGCGCGCCATGTGCCCGATCGCGGCGCGGATCTCGACCTCGCGCGCGTCGTCGACGACGATCTGCTCCGCGATCGCCGCCTCCTCGTCCTCGGCGGCGGCGAGGCGGGCGGTCTGCAGGTCGGCCTCGCGCTGCGCGGCCTGCGCGGCGGCGACGGCGGTGTCGAGCGCGGCCTGCGCCTGCGGCAGCTGCGCCTCGACGGCGGCGAGCTCCTCGACCGCCTGGCGCAGCGCGCCGTCGAGCTCCGCCATCGCCTCGGCGAGGTCGGCGGCCCGCTGCTCGGCGGCGGAGACGCGCTGCTCGGCGGCCGCGCGGCGGTTCGACAGGTCGTCGGCGAGGGCGGGTCCCGCCACGCCGAGGAACGTCGGCACGGCGACCGCCGCGGCGGCGAGGGCGGCGGTGAGCCGGCGTCGCTGTGCGGGACGGTCGGCGGCGGGACGGTCGGTGCGGTCGGTGCGTCGTCGCATGTCAGACCTTCGTGTAGCGGCTCAGGGTGACGAGGGACGAGATGGCGGCCAGCACGACGGCCACCACCAGCAGCAGCGGTGCGATCGCGAGCACGTCCGCGGTGCTGACGTACGGCACCCACGTGACGGTCTGGCCCAGCCAGTCGGTCACGAGGTACTCCACGCCGAACCACAGCGCGGCGACGGACAGCGCCCCGCCGACGAGCGCGGCGATCGCGCCCTCCAGCATGAACGGCAGCTGGATGAACAACGTCGACGCCCCCACGAGTCGCATGATGCCCGTCTCGCGGCGCCGGCTCAGCGCGGACAGCCGGATGGTCGTCGTGATGAGCAGGACGGCCGCGAGCAGCATGATCGCCGCGATCCCGCCGGCGGCCCACGTCGCGCGGTCGAGCACGAGGAACAGGTTGTCGAACAGGCGGCGCTGGTCCTCGACGTCCTCGACGCCGGGTCTGCCCGACACCACGTCCGCGACCACCTGGTACTGCTCGGGGTCGGTCAGCTTGATGCGGTACGAGGCGTTCATGTCGTCCACGGTCGCGGCCGACGCCCAGAACTGGTCGCCGAACTGCCGCTGGAACGACTCGTACGCCTCCTCCTTCGTCTCCGTGAAGACCTGCTCGATGTACGGCGCCACCTCGGGCGCCTCGAGCGCGCCGAGGATGTCCTCGCGCTGCTCCTCGGTGACCTCGCCGGCGGCGCACGTGCGCTCGGCGGAGTTGGCGGGGCAGAGGAAGACAGAGACCTCGACCTTGTCGTACCAGTCGTCCTTCATCTTCCCGATCTGCGTCTGCAGCAGCGCCGCGGCGCCGAGGAAGGTCAGGCACACGAACGTCACGAGCACGACCGAGACGGTCATCGACAGGTTGCGGCGCAGGCCGATGCCGATCTCGGACAGGATGAACTGGGCGCGCACGGCGGCCTCCTCAGCGGTCCGAGCCGTAGACGCCGCGCGACTGGTCGCGCACCATCTCGCCCGTGCTCAGCTCGACCACGCGCTTGCGCATCTGGTCGACGATCTCGTCGTCGTGCGTCGCCATCACCACGGTGGTGCCGGTGCGGTTGATGCGGTCGAGCAGGCGCATGATCCCCAGGGAGGTCGTCGGGTCGAGGTTGCCGGTGGGCTCGTCGGCCAGCAGGATCGACGGCCGGTTGACGAACGCGCGGGCGATCGCGACGCGCTGCTGCTCGCCGCCGGACAGCTCGTGCGGGCGGCGCTTCTCCTTGCCGGCGAGGCCGACCATGTCGAGCACGTCCGGCACGGTGGTGAGGATGTGGTGGCGCGGCTTGCCGATCACCTGCAGCGCGAACGCGACGTTCTCGAACACCGACTTGTTCGGCAGCAGGCGGAAGTCCTGGAACACGGCGCCGATCTGGCGGCGCAGGTGCGGCACCTTCCAGCTCGACAGCGAGCCGAGCTCCTTGCCGGCGACGAACACGCGGCCCGCGGACGCCCGCTCCTCGCGCAGCACGAGCCGCAGGAACGTCGACTTGCCGGATCCGGACGCGCCGACGAGGAACACGAACTCGCCGCGCTCGACGTCGAGCGACACGCGGTCCAGCGCGGGGCGGGCATCCCGGGCGTAGACCTTCGTCACGTTCTCGAAGCGGATCACGGCTCGAACCTCGTCCTCGGTCGGGCACGTCGCGGGCACGACGGGCCACCCGCAGGGTCGCGGGACTCGTCGAGGGTAGGAACCCGTCCGCGCGGTCCGGGGCAGGACACGCCGCCGCGGAACCTGTGAATCGGTACGCCCGACCGGGTGATGCCCGGCTCGTCCCGGATCGTCCCGGGACGGCTCACGCGTCGGCGGGCGCGACCTGCTGGTTGCGGCGCCAGCGCACGCCCGCCTCGATGAAGTCGTCGATGTCGCCGTCGAAGACCGCGGCGGGGTTGCCGACCTCGTGCTCGGTCCGCAGGTCCTTGACCATCTGGTACGGCTGCAGCACGTACGAGCGCATCTGGTCGCCCCAGCTCGCCTTGATGTCGCCCGCCATCTCCTTCTTCGCGGCGCGCTCCTCCTCCTGGCGCTGCAGGAGCAGCCGGGACTGGAGCACGCGCAGCGCGGCGGCGCGGTTCTGGATCTGCGACTTCTCGTTCTGCATCGACACGACGATGCCGGTGGGGATGTGCGTCATGCGGACCGCGGAGTCGGTCGTGTTGACGGACTGCCCGCCGGGGCCGGACGAGCGGAAGACGTCGACCTTGATCTCCGACTCGGGGATCTCGATGGAGTCGGTCTGCTCGATGAGCGGGATGACCTCGACCGCGGCGAACGACGTCTGCCGGCGGCCCTGGTTGTCGAACGGCGAGATGCGCACGAGGCGGTGCGTGCCCGCCTCGACCGACAGGTGCCCGAACGCGTACGGCGCCTTGACCTCGAACGTCGCGGACTTCAGGCCGGCCTCCTCCGCGTAGGAGGTGTCCATGACGGTGGTCGCGTAGCCGTGGCGCTCGGCCCAGCGCAGGTACATGCGCATGAGCATCTCGGCGAAGTCGGCCGCGTCGACGCCGCCCGCGCCCGCGCGGATCGTCACGACGGCGTCGCGGATGTCGTACTGACCGGCGAGCAGCGTGCGGATCTCGAGCTCGCCGAGGTCCTTGCGGATGCCAATGAGCTCCGCCTCCGCCTCGGCGAGGGTGTCGGCGTCGTCCTCCTCCGCGGCCATCTCGACGAGCGTCTCGAGGTCGTCGATGCGCCCGCCCAGCTTGGTGACGCGGTCGAGCTCGGACTGCGCGGACGACAGTGCGCTCGTGACCTTCTGCGCCGCGTCCGGGTCGTCCCACAGGTCGGGGGCGGACGCCTGCTCGGAGAGCTCGGCGATCTTCGCCCGCAGCGCGGCGGGGTCGCTCACCGACTGGATGGACTCCAGGGTGCTGCGCAGCTCGCGGATCTCGGCGGGGAAGTCGGTGGTGGCCACGACCGTCCAGGGTACCCGCTGGGTGCGACGCGGTCGGCGCGCTGCGTCGGGTGCCGCAGCGCCGGCGTGCGGCGGCCCGCGGACGACGGCGCGCGGGCCCCCGGTCGGGTCCGGTGCCCGGTCGGACGAGGCGGACGGTCAGACGAGGCGCACGGCGACGACCGCCACGACGGCGAGCGCGGGCGGCACGAGCGCGACGAGCAGCGCCGCGACGGGCACCGCGCGGCCGGCACCGCCCCGCAGCGCCCGCACCGCGAGCACGGCCGCCGCGGCGGCGAGCACGAGCCACAGGACCGCGGCGACGAGGAAGAGCGGCCCGGCGGCGGGCGCCGTGCCCCCGAACGCGTCGGCGACCACCGAGCCGAACGCGGCGGCGGCGCCGTGCGCGGCGGCGAACGCCCCGATCGCGAGCCCGAGCGACCAGCGGGCCGCGCGCGAGCCGCGGGTGGCACGTCGCCCCTCGTCCGGCGGACCCGTCGCGCGACGGGTTCCGACGTCGGTGTCGAGATCCGTGCGGCTCGTCCGTCGAGGGGGCATGACGCGCAGCGTGACAGGCGCGCGGGGCGGAGTCACGGTGAGTCGTCCGGACGGACGCACCACGCGATGACTCGGGAGGTCTTGACCGGTCCAGGAATCGGTGGGACTGTAGCGGTACAGGCTGCTGGAGCGGTACAGAGCGAAGGGGTGAGGACCATGTCGGACCCGATCGGGATCGGTGCGCTGGGTGTGCGGCTGACGCGCGCGGAGGCGGAGAGCTCGCGCCCGTGGGCGCCGGAGGTGCCCGAGACCGCGCACGACCGGCGGATGGCGGAGCGGCGGGCACGACGGGCGCAGCGCGTGCTGGCGCGGGCGCACGCACCGGTGGCGCGTCCGCGAGCCGCGGCCGCCGGTGCCCTGCACCGCCTGGCCGACGCGCTCGCGCCCGAGGCCCGCGACGCCCGGTACGTCGACCAGCGCGCCGGCCAGCACGTCGGCCACGCGGCGCACTGACGGCCGTGCACGCGGACGGGTGGCGGCCGGCTGGGAGCCGGGCGACCTACGCTGGTCCGCATGACGTGCGGGGCGGGGCAGCCATGGGTCGCGTGACGCTGCAGACGGTGGCCGACAAGGTCGGCGTGAGCCGCATGACGGTGTCGAACGCGTTCTCGCGCCCCGACCAGCTCTCCCAGGCGCTGCGCGAGCGCGTCCTCGCGGCGGCGGCCGAGCTCGGCTACGTCGGGCCCGACCCCGCCGCGCGGGCGCTCGCGCGGCGCAGCTCGGGCGCGGTGGGCGTGGTGCTGACGGACTCGCTGGGCGAGGCGTTCCTCGACCCGGTCGCCGCGGCGTTCTTCGGCTCGCTGGCCGAGTCGCTGGCGCCGACGGGTCTGGCGGTGTCGCTCATCCCCGCGGAGAACGTCGGCGGGCACGTCCCCGCACGCGACCTGCCGGTGGACGCCGCCGTCATCTACGCGTGCGCGGGCGACACGGAGGCGGTGCAGTGGCTGCGCCGGCGTCGGCTCCCCCTGGTGTTCGTGGACCAGGACCCCGTGCCCGGCAGCACGGGCGTGCTGCTGGACGACCGCGCGGGCGGCCGCGTCGCGGTGGAGCACCTGCTCGCGCTGGGGCACCGCGACGTCGCCGTCCTGACCATGAACCACCGCCGCCCCGCTCCGGGGTGGGCGGACGACCCACGCGCCGCCGGGTCCAACCACGTCGCCCGGCAGCGCACCGCCGGTGCCCTGGACGCGCTCGAGGCCGCCGGGCTGACCGGGCGCGTGTACGAGGTCGTCGACAACCACGACCACCTCATCCGGCCGGGCGTCGCGGACCTCGTCGCGAGCCCGGACCGCCCGACGGCCGTCGTGTGCTTCTCCGACCTCATGGCCGCGGAGCTGGTGCGGGCCGCGCAGGCCGCGGGCCTCGGCGTGCCGGACGACCTGTCGGTGGTCGGGTTCGACGACAGCGTGCACGCGCACACCGTGCGCCCCGCGCTGACGACGGTCCGCCAGCACTTCGCCGCCAAGGGCCGGCTGGCCGCGGCTGCGCTCACGGAGGCGATCGCGCGGACGCGGGACGCGGAGGACGACCAGCCGGACGACCGCGACCCCGTCGTCCAGCACATCCCCGTCGAGCTCGTGGTGCGCGGCAGCACCGCTCCCCCGCGTCCGGCGCGGCGAGGCTGAGCGTGCCGTCGCGATCGCACGGGCGCGGGACCGTCGCCGCGGCGACCTCCTCCGGCGTCCGCGGGTGACCGCCCCGACGCGCCAGGTGCACCCCCACGCCGACACCGTCGGCGTGGGCGGGCTCCACACCGACCCGCTGTGGGGCACGGTCACGACGCTCACGCCGCTCGAGCTGGCGCTGCTGCGCACCTGGCCGGTCCGGCGCCTCGGGCACGTGGCGCACGCCGGGGCGGTCGCGACCGTGACGACGCAGACGTTCTCCCGGCTCGAGCACTCGCTCGGCGTGCTCGGGCTGGTCGCGCACCTCGACGGCGACGACGCCGTGACCCGCGCCGCCGCGCTGCTGCACGACGTCGGGCACGCGCCGCTGAGCCATACGCTCGAGGGGATCGCCGGCATCGACCACCACGTCACGGGGATGGCGCGGGTCCGCGCCCTGAGCGACCTGCTGGGCGAGCACGGGGTGGACGTCGACGACGTGGTCGACACCCTGAGCGGCGCGCGACGGTCGGCGCTCCGGCCACGCCTAGGGCTGGTGACGCTCGACCACCTCGACGGGTACGTCCGCAGCGCGCGCGCCCACGGGCGGCGGATGCCCGCGCCGCCACGTCTGCTGCGCCGGCTCACCCTGCAGGACGGCGTCCTGCGGACCGACCCCGCGGGCGCGCGGGTGCTCGCGCAACTCGTGGACGCCGAGGTGGCCTACCACCGCTCGCCGCTGAACGTCCTGGCGGTGGGCGTGGTGCGCCACCTCGTGCGCCGGTGGCTCGAGCCGGGGGCGGACGCCGACGCGGTGGTGGGGATGACGGACGGCGAGCTGGTCGCGGCTCTCCTGCGTGACCCGCGCACGGGCGACGAGACCCGGCACTTCCTGACCGACCCGCTGGCCTGGTGCGTCGTCCCGGCGCGCCCGGGCCCGGCGCCGGAGGGCGTCGAGCTCGTGCCGGGTGGGCGCTCGTACCACGCCCGCGCGCTCGTGCACGGCGAGCCGCTGCCCGACCACGTGCCCGTGCCGGACCGCGCTCCCGACCGGTGGGTGCTGCGCCGTGACCACCCGGAGGCGGGGTCCGCCGTAGCGATGCCCTGACCGGGGCGCGGTCGACAGGTCGCCCTTGTGCGACACCGTAGGCCGTCACGACGCGCGTGCGGTGGCCTCCGCCTCGAGCGCGATGCCGTCGGACCACGGCGCCATCACCCACGTCAGCAGCGCCGGGCGCGTGACCGCCCCGAGCCGCACGACGACCGTGCGGCCGTCCGGCGTCGACGCCTCGAGGACGGCGACGCCGTCCCACCGGGCCGCCTGCTCCGGGTGGTGGGCGACGTAGTCCGTGACCGCCGCGCGGACGCTCGCGTCGGTGAGCGGCACGCCGGACGGCCCCCGGGCCGCACCGCCCGCGAAGTAGCGGTCGTCGGCGACCTCGTCGGCGGCGGCCAGCGCGGCGAGGTCGGCGAGCGCGAGCAGGCGCTTGCGGTCCAGGTGCACACCGGTCGCCGAGACCGTGACGGTGACGAGCAGGAGCGCGAGCACCGCGAGCCCGAGCGCGAGGACCGTCACCTGGCCGTCCTCCCCGGAGGCCCGCGCGCGGCGGACCGCGCGTCGTAGCGGTCCGCTGACGCGCGCGCCGAGCGCCGTCACGGCTGCACCACCCGGTACGCGTCGACGGCTGCGGTGCGCTCCGCCCGCACCGGCACCTCGAGGGGCACGACGTCGCGCACGAACGACGGCACGAACGGCAGCGGCACGCGGACCTGCACGGTCGCGGTCACCTCGGCACCGGGCTGCAGGCAGGGGTCCGCCGAGCAGCCGACAGCGAGCGCACCGGACGGGTCGTCGCCGACGTCCTGGTCCCGCAGCGCCACACCGACGGCCGTGACCGCCCGCGTCCGACCCGTGGAGGCATCCGGCGCCGCGACGTACACGCGCGCCGCCTCCCGCGCCGCCCCCTCGACCGCGAACGTCGCCGCCTGCAGCCGGCCGAGCACCAGCACGAGGTAGATCACCGGGACGAGCAGCACGAGCGCGACGCCGAGGAACTCGACGAGCGCGCTGCCGCCGTCCGCCCCGCCGGACAGCACCCGCCGCCGCACACGGTCGACCCTGCGGGTGAGCACCCGCCGCACCGCCCTCACGGGTCCTCGACGGGCGCGTGCCCGTCGACCTCCAGCGTGCCCGCCGGGCCGAGCAGCCCCACGAGCGGCAGCGGGGCCCGCACGGTCACACGGACCAGCGCCAGACCGTCGACATCGACCCGCCGGGCGGTGACGTCGCGCCCGTAGCTCTCGGCGAGGGACGACTGCAGCAGCGTCACGGTGCGCGCGGCGCCGTCGGCGGTGGTGCGCCCGGCGTGCGCGCCGTACCGGGCGCCCTCCGCGGCGGCGTCGATGCAGGTGTTGCGCACGTGCTGGACGATCGCCAGCTGCAGCACCGACATGAAGAGCACGACGACGAGCCCGCCGACGAGCACGAAGTCGACGACGGCGGACCCGCGGTCGTCGCTCAGCCGGCGCGCGGCGCGACCGACTGGATGGCCGTCTCGAACAGCTGCGTCAGCGCGTTGCCGGCGACGAACCACAGCACCGAGACGATGCCCGCGGTCATGAGCGTGATGAGCACCCAGCCCGGGACGTCGCCGCGCTCGCCGTTCTCGGTCAGGTCGTCCGTCAGCACGTGCAGCCGCCGCTGCAGCCGCACCGCGCAGGCGCGGGCCCACTCCGTCATCGTGCACTCCCGTCGTCGCGGGACCGCCGGTCGGCGGTCCCTGCACTCCTCCGCGGGTCACAGACCGACCCGCAGGACCACCACGCTGGGGAAGACGGCGAACAGGACGGTCACCGGCAGGATGAGGAACACCACCGGGATCATCATGAGCACCTCCTTGCGCCCACCGGTCTGCATGAGCGCGCGGCGCCCCTCCTCGCGCACGTCCTGCGCCTGCGCCCGGAGCACGTCCGCCAGCGGCGACCCGCGCTCGACCGCGACGGCGACGCCCTCGGCGAACCGCGCGAGCGGCGGCATGCCGGTGCGGTCGGCAAGCCCGTGCAGGGCCGTCGTCAGGGGTGCACCGGCGCGCGCCTCGGCGAGCGTGCGCGCCAGCTCGTCGGTCAGCTCGCCGCGGGTCTGGCGCACCACCCGCTCGAGCGCCCCGACGGCCCCCTCGCCGGCACTGACCGCGAGCGCGAGCAGCTCCGTGACGGTCGGCATCTGCGCGAGCATCCGCTGCTCGCGCCGCCGCACCTGCCGGCCGAGCAGCCAGTCGGGCACGAGCACGGCGGCGAACCCGACCGCGAGGACGAGCCCGACCAGCGCGGGCGCCGCTCCCCCGCGGCTTGCGGCGAGGAGCAGCGCCAGCACCAGGCCGACCGCGAGCCCGAGCACGCCCCACAGCACCTGCTGCGCACGGAACTGCTCGACGCTCTCGCGCCGCCCGGCCCGCTCGAGGCGTCCGCGCAGCTCGGCGGCCGGCGACCCGATCCGGCCCAGCAGCCGCACCGCGTCGGCGAGGAACGGCGCCACGAGCCGCTCGAGGGTCCCGAGCGGCCCCCGCGCGACGGGTGTGCGCAGCAGGCCGGACGTGCCGCGCACCCGCAGGTACGGCGCGACGCGCTGGTCGAGCGTGATGCGCCGCGACCCGAGCCGCCACACGACCAGGGCGAGGCCCGTGCCGCCGAGCAGCCCGACGAGCGCACCGGCCAGCGCGGGGCTCACCGCAGCACCCGCGGGTCGTCGGGCAGCCGCGCGACGCGGAGCATGAGCCGGTAGGCGACGACGGTCGCGACGGCGCCGGCGAGCAGCACGAGCGCCCCCGCCGTGGAGTCGTACGCGCGCAGCGCCTCCGGGCGGGTCGCGAGCATCGCGAGCACCGCCCACGGCGCGGCGACGGCGAGCCGGGCGGCGTAGACGGTCCAGCTCTGGCGCGCCTCGATTTCGCCGCGCGTGCGCAGGTCGTCGCGCAGCGAGTAGGGGTAGAGGTGCGCTGGTTGCCGTGCCGCGTGGCGGAGGCGCGCCAGAACGGCCGAGCGGCCTTGACACCGGCGGTGCTGTTTCCCGCATCCTGACCCACCCTCTCGTGGTTGACCCATGCGGGCTGGCAGGAGACGTAATGCGCACGGAGTGGACCGAGGCGACCAGGGTGGTCGTAGCCGGTGACTGGCACGGCGACACGTTGGCCGCGGGTGCCGTCGTCGAGCTCGCAGCTGCGCGCGGGGCGACGACCCTGGTGCACGTCGGCGACCTCGGGATCGGGGTTCCCGGGTTCGTCCGCGACCTCGAAGCGGTCCTGGCGAGCGCGGGCTCGATCCTCACGACGTGCGGCGGCAACCACGACGACTGGTCTTGGCTCGCACCGGCCCACCGCGACGCGCACGGCATGCGCTGGCTCGCACCCCACCTCGCATGGGCACCGCGTGGCCACCGGTGGAGCATCGGCGGCCGCAGGATCGGAGCGCTCGGCGGCGCAGTCAGCGTCGACGCGTTCACGCGCCAGACCGACGGAGCGCAGTACCCCGACGAGGCACCGACGGCCGACGACCTGGAGATGCTCGGCAGCGAGCCGCTCGACATGCTGCTCGCACACGACGTCCCCGCGGGTGTGCCGCTGACGAGCCGCATGCCCGGCATCCCCGCCGACGTGGCCGCCAAAGCGCAGGCCGTGCGTGAGCTGCTCGCCACCGCCGTCGAGCGAACGCAGCCGAGGCTCGTCTTCTCCGGGCACTGGCACCGGCGCCTGACCCACCGACTTGGCAGCACGACCGTCGAGGTGCTCGACATGGAGTGGACGACCGGGAACGCGGTCATCCTCGACCTCGCGACATGGAGCATCGAGCCGCTCGTCCGGCCGCCCTCCGTGACCGACAACCCGAGCTGGTCGGTGGGCCTGCGGCGCACCGCCGAGGGCGAGTGATCGGGCACCGCCCCGCGGTCGTCGCCACGCGTGCAACGCCGCACGCCGTGGTCCGGGTCGCCGCATAGAGGCGGGATAGGTGGTGCCGTTCGGTCCTGTGCGGCCCACCTGAGAGGCGCCTCTCTTCCTCCAGACCCCGGCAGGTTCCCTGGCCGGCCGGGGTCCTCTCATCTCGGCGCCTACCGCGCAGGGCGGACCTCGTGCTCGCGATCCTCTGTCCGAGCTGTCTCGACGTCGCCGTCGAGGCGTGCGGCGCGTGCTCGCAGACCGGCCGGCTAACCGTGCCGGGCTCTCACGCTGACGCGCTAATGGGGGTCGTCGCAGAACAACTCGGGACAACCACGGGCTGGCTGCGCACAGCGGGAGTCGTCACAGAACTACCGCACGACTGACGCAACGCACCCCCGCCCGCCTGCGCAGATGGGCGCGTCGACGCGCCCAGAACATAGGGGCGCACTTCTCCCTATTCATCCCCTTCGTGACCTGCGGCGGTGCCAGACACCCCCGCCAGGAAGTCTCCCTGGGTAGATGGTGGGGTTCCGGTGCTCGCGGACTGGCGTGGCTGCGCTCCGGTGGGAGATGGCCAGTCGCTGCGCGACGTCAGGCGCTGCGTTGCTCGTTGCGAGCCTCCACGTCTGTTCCGGTTCTCGCTGCGCGCCCGCTTCGCCGGTGCGCTCAGACGCCGCTGTGGCTTCTCGACCCCCGCTCCGTCGGCGCGTCGGTCACCCAGCCACCCTGTCCCCCGCTCACACGCCGCGTCGGACCGCCGGGCTCATCTTCAGCCCCAGCCCCGGCGGCCCCGGCGGCGGCTTGGCCGCTGGCACGGCAACGGCGGCGGCGATGGCAGGCCCGGCGGCGGGCAGGGGCAGCGGTCGCGGCGGCGGGCGCGAGCGGCCGCTGGCCGGGAGGGGCAGTTGCGTCGGCGCCAAGGGGGTGGGTCTAGCGAATGCGACCGGTGGCTGCGCCCCGGTGCCCCGGTCTCGGCGTCGCCCCCGCTGACGCGGGCGTCGCCCCCGAGGGGGCTCGTCGTCGCTCACGCGCCGTCGTGCCGCCAGCTCCGCCCAGCCGCGACGCTGCGCGTCGCGCCTGGTCGGAGCAAACAGCGCACTGCGGCCCAGCGTGCGGGACGACCACGCCGCCGTGCCAGCGGCGGACAGGCCGACCCGCGAAGCGGACACCGCACAGACCCACTGCGGAGCCGGGCCGCGCGCCAGCGCGGAACGGCGAAGCCTCATCTACCGGCTCGCGCTCGCCCGGCGGCGGCACCGCGGGACAACCCGGCCTACCGGCCAGCAGCACGACCGCCCGGGACGGGCCCGGACGGTGACGACGAGCATCGCCTAGCGGCGGGCGGAGACGGCGCTAGCGCGAGTCGGCTAGGCGAGCAGCGCGTCGAGGCGCTCGGGGCACGGGACGGTGTGGCGCAACCGCTCGTCGCGCTCGGCGAGGGTCTCGTCGGTGTCGAGCGGGGCGAGCAGGGGACGCAGCCGTTCGGCGTGCCGCTCATCGACGTCGTCCCACGGTCCGAGGGTCGCCCCCGGCGCGAGCGCGTAGGTCTCGACGAGGACGTGGACCACGAGCGCGGGTCAAGGTCCGCGTCGCCGTCGTGCGTCACGCGCGGGGCGAGAGGGTCACGAGCACCGCGGTCGCATCAAATGCGGGGCCGTCGGCGAACAGGCCGAGGGCGATGCGCGCGATGGCGGTGCATCGGCCGGTGGCGGCTCGGCCCCACTCGCACCAGGCGCGCTTGTCCCCACCCCACGGCAGCGGCATCGTGGTGACGACGGTCCGCAGCGTCCCGCGCATGCGGGTGTTCGCTCCGGCCTGCCAGTCGCGGTCGCCGTGGGTGACCTGCGCCTGGGACTCCAGGACGACGCGGCCGAACACTGCGGTCAGCGCGCGCACGCTCGCCGCAGTGACCGGCACACCGTCGCGGCTGATCGTCTCGACCGCGAGCTCGGTGACGCCGAAGACGGCCGTGGCGGCGTACGAGTTCAAGTCGAGGTGGCCGTCGATGACCGCGCCGTCGTACGGCTTGCCCTCGCGCCACGCCCGCTGCGGCTGGCGCTGAGCCGGGCCGGTCGCTAGGCGGCGGGTCGTCGTGCGCGGGCGGCGGGTCGCCGTCGTCATGGTCGTCTCCGTCTCGTGGGTGGTGGTTGGTCAGTCGGTGCGGCCGAGCGCGCTGAGCGCCTGCGCGAGCAGAAGCGCGCACGACGATCGAGGCTGCTCCGCAGGCTGCGGCCGGGGGCAACCGCCAGGCTGGCGGCCGAACGGGGGGAGCGGGCCACCGAGCGGGTCGTCCGCGACCTCGACCGTGCCGAGAAGGCTGCCGCCACAGCGACGTCGGCCGCGGATGAGCTGGCGACAGCCGAGGCTGAGGTCCAGGCGACCTTCGTTGCAGGCGCGCGGGGCGAGGTGCTCCAGGGCTCGTGGTTCGGCACCCCGACTCGACGGCTGGACGGCGCCACGCGGCAGCGTCTGCGCCGCGCCGAGGGTCGAGAGGCGATGCGCTCGTCGGGAGGCTGAGCCTCACCGCGTACGACGACCTCCAGCCGGACCAGGTCTTCACCATGCCGTCCATCCGGGACGTGCTCGACGCGCTGCCCCGGCTCGCCCCCGGGAACGAGCGCCTGCTCGACGGCTACCGCACAACCCACCTCGTGGCGGCACGGGGCGTGCTGGAGCGGGTCTGCGACGAGATCAGCGACGAGCTCGTTGGAGGGCTGTTCCGTGTCGAGCCGGACGGGCGGGTGCACCGCGTCCGCGGGCAGCGCCTGCACCGCACGGACACCGCGTACACGAGGCGGCTCTGGTACGCCCGGCTCTGGTCGCAGGGCACCACCGACTCCGGAGACGACATCCGCCTTGATCTGACGTCCGCCGACTCGTGGGACAAGGTGCTCACCGAGTGGGAGCTCGACCCGTGGGCTGAACTGGACCGGCAGATCGCCGGGGCCATCGGCTCCAGCGCCGCGGACCGCGGCCCTGCGGCGACTCGCCCGCCGCGGCCGACCGCCGCCGCCGGAGCCGGAAAGCCCGCCCCGACGCACCACCTGCCGCCCCAGCCGCAGCCCGCACCGCAGCAGCAGCCCCAGGTCGGCGGTGTCGGTGGCGGCTCGGGCTCCGCCCCGACTCCCCCTCGTGCCCCCTCCCCGGCCCAGGCTGCACGGGCGGCGGAACGCGCCGCGGCCGCACTGGCACTGCGGGACCTGGCGGCCACCGACCCGCGCACCGGCCCCATGCTCCGACCCGACGGCACGCCTCGTTCGCGGCTCTCGCAGCGCACACGCGCTGCCCTCGGAGTCGGCGCGCCTCGGCCACGACGGACGAGACGATCCGCGCCGCGTTGAGCCGGTTTCTGCGCTGATCGGACCCCTCGGACACCTCAAATCTGACGAACGTCACACGCAGGTGGAGGCCCGATCTTGCACCTTCGCCCCAGTGCCGATCGGGCGCGATTGGGCCTCAAGCCTATGACCTCGGCAAACACCCGAAAGGGCTCCGCGATGTCTTCGCCGCATAGGGAGTAGTAGGAGCTCCCGCCACGGGGCGAGGGCGACTGCCACAGGGAGTAGCAACGATGGACGACACAAGGGACGTGGCGGCCTCGGTCCAGACCGAGGAGCCCGGATGGCGGGAGTTGTTGGAGGCATGGGCCTCCGCGGATCCGGCCTGGTGGACGGCGACAGACCTGGACGTGGAGTTCGGCAGGCTCCCCCACCTGCCGAACCCGCTCGTCTGCGAGCGGAACATGAGCGCACGAGGACGTGCGGTCGTCTGGGGGCAAGCGCTCAAGACGCTCTCGACGTTCGGGCAGCCGGTGTGCGGCTACCGCATCTACCGGCGACGGCCCGACAGCACCCGTCCGGCCACCTGGCGCATCGTCGCGGCTGCCTCCGCGCCGACCGTCTGACCCCGCGCACGCTCGGAAGAAGGACACCATGGAGAAGAACCGAGCCCTGCGGGCGGTCGAGCCGCCCGAGGACGAGTGGCCACCGGAGGAGGTGTGGGCGGCCGAGTCGGACGAGTACGACGGCTACGACCCCGCGGGTCACTACCGCTCCCCGGACGAGGAGCCGATCACCGTCAAGCGGCACCTGTCCCTCGTGCGTGACGATGACCTCGACGACGCGGACCTCCCCAGGCTCAACCTGGAACATGTAGTCGAGTTGCCTGCGAGCAATGACCCCTACGCCCAGTGGCACGCCTACTGGACCACGCTGTGGGGCTGCTTCGACTACGGCAACACACCCGCATATGTCGGACTGAGCCGGAACCCCTTCCCGGGAGACGGACACTTCGGACTCGTTGGGTGCTACGACGTGCGCGACCCTGACGCCATCTGGGACGCCATCCAGGGCGAGGAGCGCTGGGTCAAGGCTGTCCACATCAACGTCGGCCTGCTCTCCCACCGCATCGACCGCGGGCGCGGCAAGGCAGAGGACGTGGGCTGGCTCACCGGGTTCTGGGTCGACGTCGACATCGCTGACTCCGGCGCGCACGCCGAGACCAACGACCACCGGCCGCACCCGACCGAGGCGCAGGCACGCGCCCTCATCGACTCCGCGGCCTGGGAGCCGGGTCTGGTTGTCACGAGCGGGTACGGCCTGCACGTGTACTTCCTGTTCGACCGCCCGATGGACGCCCAGGCCCCTGAAACGGCCGACCTGCTCCAGCGCTGGGACGCCTACTGGACGAACATGTTCCACAGCGCCAACGTCCGCACCGACTGGGAGGACACCGAGAAGGGCACGAGCGGCACGGTCCAGGGCTTCCACATCGACAAGGGCGTCCAGAAGGACATGGCGCGGGTGCTGCGCCCCGCCGGTGCGTTCAACCGCAAGGACCGGAACAACCCCCGCCCGGTGCGGATCGTCTCGATGAGTGGAAAGCGCTACTCGGCGGAGGACTTCGCCAAGGCGCTCCCGACCATGGACGCGCAGCGCTCCGAGCGTGGCGTCAACAGTCGTACGGCGCTCACCCGCGCAGGAGAACGCAAGGCTGCTGTCGGCGACCGTGTCGGCGACCGGTTCGCCATGACCGACGGTGCCCTCGACGCGATGCTCAGCTTGCATCGCTGCGCGCCGCACGAGTACGAGGCCGACCGCTGGGTCTACGCGCGACCTGACGGGAGCTTCGGTGACGAGAGCCATGCTGTCGTGCACCACGACCCTGACGGAGTGGACCGCATCTGGCCTGCGACCGGCACCCGGATGCAGGCCGACTGGATGGACGGTGAGGAGCACACCTGGAGCGCCTGGGACATCCTCGGCAACCTCGACTGCGGCGGCGACTGGCACCTGGCCGCACGGGTCGTGCGCGCGTTCAGGAACGACGACGGGTTTGACCTGGACGCGCTGTGCGAGACGCTCGCGGACGCCACCCCCGAGACGCTGGCCGAACAGTTCCCGGAGCAGAGGCCCGCCGGACTGACCTCCGGTGAGGACATCGGCAAGGCGTTCGCGAGCCTGCCGTGCGACGACGTGCGCGGGTACGCGCTCCGCTGGGCACTCATCGAGGGCCCCCGGTTCCTGTGGAGCAGCACGTCGGAGGCCGTGGACGTAACCGACGTGGTTTGGCGCGGGTGGAACGGGCAGGTCTGGCACAAGGAGGCACGCAGCGGCCCCACCGGGCTCCAGGCGAGCCTCAACCGCATCGCCACACTGATCGAGGAGGAAGAGTCCCCCGTACGCGAGTGGGAGGCTGGAAACAAGGCCGCGGAGGCGGCCGCGGCCCGGGGAGAGAGTGAGAAGGAGGTCGCCGAGGCGAGGGCTGACGCCAGGGCTGCTACCCGCAAGTACATGCGTGCCTACGCCTCGGCCCTGACCCGCACCTCCGGGTACAGGGACGCCATCGCGCAGATCACCGCATTGTCGAGCGCCGAGAAGGAGCGGCTGGCGAGGATCGACCCGTCCATCCACCCCGACCGGCGCGTGCGCCCCGAGGTCTGGAACGCCAACCCGGCGCTGCTGGCACTGGAGGGCGACCTGGGCGTCGTCGACCTGCGCACCGGCGAGATCCGCGACTACGACCCGACCGACCGCATCACGGCCGCAGTGGCCGCGCCGTTCGACGGGCGCGATAAGTGGCTGGCCGTCATGCGAGCCGGTCTGGATGCCATCGCCAAGGGCAAGCCGCTGACCTGGCCCCGGTACATGCAGGAGATGTTCGACCGGTGGGACCGGAGCACCGCTGGGCTCGCCGAACACCTCCAGCGCTGCGCGGGCACGGCCGTGTGGGGCGACCAGGTGGGACTCATCATCCTGCTGCACTCCCCGGAGGCGACCGGCACGGGCAAGTCGACGGTGTTCAACGCCCTCGCCCGCGCGCTCGGCAGCGAACTCGCCTGCGACACCACCTTGGAGGTCTTCGGCAGCACCAACGACCCGGCGGCACCCAACCCGGCGAAGGCTCGCCTGGTCGGCAAGCGCTTCTGGTGGTCGGACGACTCGCGCTCCGCGGGCGAGGGTGAGCGGGTCTCCCGTCGCAGCACCCCCGGGCTCCAGGTGGACACCGGCGAGATCAAGCGCCTGACAACCAATGGGGCTCGTCTGACCGGGGCGCGCATGCTGCACCAGCCGGAGGAGGAGGAGCCGGTCCGCGGAACCCTCATCGCGTCGTCGCAGCACTACGTCGCCTTCACCGAGACCGACGTCGCCCTGCTGCGCCGACTCGTCGTGATTCTGTTCAGCCCGGCCGCACAGATCCCGGTGGAGCAACTCGACGACGACAAGGGAGCGCTCTGGCTGACCCCCGAGGGTCAGGCGTGGGTACTGCTGTGGGCCATCGAGGGGTGCGTCAAGTCCCGCCGGGAGCACGCCAGGCGCAAGGCCGAGGCCGGTGACGAGGGGGTGTCCTTCGTCGACTGCCTGGCCGCCCCGCCGGAGGCCGCCGAGTGGAAGGCCGCCTACGGCGAGAAGATCAACGAGGCCAGCGAGTTCTGGAACGCCTGCTTCATCCCAGGAACGGACGACGACACGGTCACCCCCCGGGAAATCGAGAAGGCGTACGAGGACTGGTACATGGACCGGTGGAGGCTGGACGGAGCCCCCGACCGGTACAAGCCGAACGCACCTCGCATGCTGAGCGACCAGCGGCTGCTCATGCTCTGCGGGCAGCTCATCTCGGCGATGGGTGGGCACAAGGTACGCCCGTACATCCTCGACGCGGATGGGAAGCGCACGGGCCAGAAGGCGACGGTCTACAAGGGGGTGCGGGCCATGCGGGAGACGGAGAAGGCGGACCGTGCCGAGCAGGCCCGCCGTGCCGAGCGACCGTGCACCGTCAAGCAGGAGGACGGTCGCGTGGTGCGGAGCACCTGCTCGGTGCCAGACTGCAACGAGAACTGCGGGCTCGGGGTCCACTCGGTGGAGCGGCAGCGCCACCTGTGCGTCGCCCACGAGAACGTGGAGAAGAAGCGGGGCGGCGACGTGGCCGCGGCAGGCTCCAGGCCCCGCGGCACCGCATCGAAGCACCTGGCTCGCCGTCGCGGCGGCGAGCCCGAGCCGTCAGACGACGAGTTCTGACGGCGAACAGGACGAGAGCCCCGGCGGGTGAACCTGCTGGGGCTCTCGTCTTGTCGTGGACAGGGGTTGGACAGGGGTTGGACACACCCACCCCTGTCCACGATCGGGGGCCATCACCGCAGGTCACAGCGCTATGGGGTGCCGAAAAGTGGCCGTAGACAGGATGGACAGGGGTTTTTCGAGTTTTCTCGCGTAGGAGAACGGACAGCACCACCTCGCTTCACGGCGATCTACTGCGACAACAATCTGCCGTAACCCCTGTCCAAGCTGTCCACGCGGCGTTTCCGCCGGTCAGAGGGTGTGCGATCGTCAAATCAACCCCTGTCCAACCCCTGTCCCAACCCCCGTCCACCCGCGTCCACGCTCATCACGACGTCCAACTCCCCCGGGAAGCACGCCGGTTTCTCCTTCGCTGCATAGAGTGCGGATGAGGTTCCTTCTCCATGGGCTCCTCCGAGCGGGCGAGAGTCAAGGGCGAGACCCCTGATCCAGCACGAAGGCCAGGCAGGGCCGCTGGATCGGGGTTCGTCACGTCCGAGCTCGCATACGCCTCTCTGCGGGCCTGAACTGCTCGCCAGAGGCAAACCCAGGCACGGGTTGCCCTGATCGCTCCGGGGAGCGGCCAGGAGCGCTGCGAGACGGCCGGATCTGCGGCCTCGGCTCCGCCGCATAGGGTGCGGGCGTGATGATGCACCGCGGCACGACCATCGATGACGTGCTGGACGCTCTCCCCGAGTGCCCGGATGAACTGAGCGCTGCACGCTACGACTATCTGTGGGCCCTGGTGCCGTATGCGGCCGTCGAGGTGCGCGGGATGGTCACCGACTTCTCCGTCGGGATCAGCACGGTCGACGGGGACGACGCGGAACTGCTCGTACAGGGCGAGGTCGCGGCCCTCTCCCCCGAGGACGCCTTCATCGCTCGCCACGCCAGCATGGCCCTCCGCGCGGCGCTCGCGCCGGAACTGCGCGTGCGAAACGACTCTCTGCGCGAGGTACATCCCCGCTTCTACGCGCAACTGTCCTTCGAGTCGAACGACCTCACACTCCTTCCCGCGGCCGTCCGACAGACCGCACAGTCGTTCGCGGGTCTCCTCGCCTCGCTGGGCCTCGTACTCGCGTTCGAGCACTACGTCGCCCTACAGACCGTCGCGGGCGAGTAGCGCACTGCCGCACGGACACGGGCGAAAAACGGAAGCAACGGCACTCCCACCGCCACGGCGGTGTGGCACCCTACGAAGGCTCATCGCGACATAGGGGGCACCTTGCCGCACTCCATCGACCGCATCGCCGTGGATCCCGACGAGGTCCGCCAGGCGGCACGAACCGTCCGGGTCATCTCCGAGGACATGCCACGGAGGCCGCTACTGCCAGGCCGAGGGGCCTACGGACACGCGGGCCTCACACATGCCGCGCGAGCCTTCGCAACGACCTGGGAGCACGCCGCCGAGGGGCTCAGCCGCGAGCTGGCTGGGTACGCCGACTCCCTCACCGCATGCGCGAACGACTATGACGCGGCGGAGAAGCAGGCCATCGATTCGCTAGGTGGGATCGACTATGCGTGCGAGGGTCCGATGCTCCGATGAGCCGACACACACTCGCCTCAGCACGTCACGGCCGCGATCTGATCCCCGGCGACCCGGAAGCGCTCTGGGAGGACGCGGCAGGGTTGGCGCGTCAAGCAGCAGATTTCGACGACTCGCGCGATCGCCTGGGGAAACTCGAAACGGGTTCCTGGGAGGGGCGCGCGGCCGACCGCTTTGCCGCCACGGTCGAAGACGCGCGACTCAAGCTCGATATAGCGCGAGACAGCCACGACGGCGCGGCACGAGCACTGGCCGAGCACGGCAACGTCCTCGCGTGGGGACAACGTGCGGCTGCGGAGTGCATCCGCAAGTGGGACGCCGGGTCGTACTGCCTGGACACTGAGCCAGGGCTGATCCGGCCGACAACGACCGCTGAGCAACAGCAGGCCATGGCGGAGCTGCACGCCGTCCGCGAAGCGGTGAACCAGTCAGCAGAGGCCACTGCGTCACTGCTCCACCAGGCAGCGTCGTTCGGCCCCGACGACATCTACGTCACGCTTGGTGGACTCATCTCTTCGGGACTCGGGGAGGTCGAGCCCAACCCGTGGCACAACAATGCGCTCGACCAGATCGCCGGACTCTCGTTGGGCATGCTGATGCCGGGGCCTGGTGTTGCGCAGTCCCTGAAGGCCGGTGCGCCGCAGCGAGTTCCACTGATGAAGCTCGGTTCGAGCACCACGAAGGACTACCGGGTCACGTTCTTCCGGACGTACCCGCACCTGCGCGACGAGAAACTGGTCGTCCACCATGCCATCGAGAAGCAGGTGATGAAGCGGTACCCCGGAACGATCACCGTCGGTGAACTGCACTCGGCACCCAACCTGCGCGGCATCCCCGCGACTGTGAACGGTGAACTTCACCTGCGGACGATCCGCACGCTGTGGGACGACTTCTATGAACTACACCCCCCGGGCACGGCTACGCGACAACAACTGCTGGAGCACGCCCGATTCGTCGACGAGCAGGTCGGGCACCGATTCCTGCCGCCATCCAAGTGGGAGACCCCGTGAGCTATGAAGTGCGACCCGAAGTAGCTGGCGGCCTCGGCGAGGGCACGATCATCGCTTTCGACCAGCCGGGCGCACCGATCACCGTCCTTCACTACGAGTTCGAAGGGTGGGGCGGTGACGACATCGTCACGACCAGCCCGGAGCACATCGTCACCGAGCGGCTCGCCGAGGCCCTCAGTGAGGCAGGGCTGAGCGGCTTCCGGTTCGACGACGTGCTAACCACCAAGTCCGAGCAGTTCGAGATGTTCCACCCCGAGGTGGTCCTGCCCCGTTGGCGGTGGTTACGCATCACCGGCCAGCCTGAGGTCGATGACGCCTGGCGCGGCGAACTCAACCGCCTCACCGTGTCGGACCGGTTCTACGCCGTGCTCAGCGGCTTCAACATCGCGAACGGTCGGAACCGCCCGCTCGAATAGCCGGTTACCGGAACTTGTGTACCCGGATCACCTTGCCCTCAACCTTGATGCTCGATACGAACCCTGCCTGCTTCATGCGCTCGACGACCGCGAGGTTCCCCGGAGTGTTCTCCACCTGCGGCTGGTCTCGTCCCCGGTAGGTCAGATCGGGATAGTCCCCGCCGAGCAAATTCAGGATGGCAATCACCTCGTCGTCGCTGAGCACATCGCCCGATTCGGCGAGCATGGCGGCGACGGCTGTGTCGGCGACGTTGCCCGCCAGTGCGCTGATCCGCCTAGCGTCCAGGGCGAGTCTGTGGGCGACGACATGTTGTGCGATCGGCTCGGCGGTGGCGGGGGAAGCGTTCACGAAGTCAATGAGGCGAGAGACAACGGCATCCTTCACGCTGCTCGAGATCTTCGGGCTCGCTAGGAGGTCTGGGACGTGAGCCGGGTGGAGTGTCTTGGGTCCGACGAACTCTCTGTAGCGCTTCGAGCGACCGATGGCGAACTCTACTGTCGGCCAGTCCGTCATGAGCGCCGGTTGGAAGGCGTACTCGTCGTCATCGATCAGGCCCTCGCTTATCAGGAGGCCGATCAGGCGGTTCGGCGACGGGTTGGACAACGCGCTCCGCCCCCCAGAGTCGGACTGCAGTTCCTCGGCGGTGATCGTCCCGGGTTGCAGCGACTTCGCGAGGCGAACCCGGAGTTCCGGATCGGGGAGGACGTCGGCGGCGTGCAAGATCGCTACAGCAAGCTGCGCGCGCTCGCCTGGGTCATCGCCGAGTTCAGTGATCGCGCCGGAATGGGTGAGTAGTACGGCGAGTGCTTCGTCGATATGCCCTTCCCATCCCACGTAGGCCCAGACGTTTGCGAACGTCGGCGGAACCCGTAGGTCGGTGACCAGCACAGAGCGTAGAGCTGTCGGAGCAGCCGTCAGGTCGGGGATCGAACAGGCGCGACTCGCGTTGGTGACCAGTGCCGCTGCGTCCCTAGGGTGACGGCTTGCTGCGTCGGTGATCAGCGCAAGAAAGCCGTCTTGATCGCTCGTAGTCCAACGCGTGTCCGAGCCGTCCCGGTACGCCGCTAGGTACGACGGCAAATTCTCGATCATGTGCTCCGCGACGATCGGGCTCGCAGCCCGGAGACTGTCCAAGGACAGGTCATTCGTGCCGGTCACGGCGACGAGGTTAGCAGCGGTAATCTGGAACGCCGGCACCGTAAGGAGTACGCGCCGGGCCTCGCTGGAGAGGCTGGTGACGTCCGCGAGGACCGCGCCCTGGTGAGCGATCATCTGCACTGCCTTCTCAACGTGCTCCGGCGGTGTGTTCGAGCGCAGGCAGTCTAATTCGGTGTACGAGTGCTCAATCCAGGCGCGAACGTGGTCAGACGGCGCGTAGGCGTCCTTGTCCTCGTCAAGCCACGAGACCAAGGCCGCGTCGACCAGCTCGGACAGATCACTAGGTGCATCTGCGATCAGGAATTCGAAGATGGTGGAGCATCGAGGGGTCAACTCGGCGACCAGCCTGGACTTCCGCCTGCCGCTGCGAAGATACAGGCGCACGAATTCTTGCTCGGACTCGCTCCACCTCGCAATTCGCGCCGCAATTTCTGCTACGTGTGGTGACTGATCATCCAAGAGGTGATCGACAATCGAGATGTTCAGGGCGCTGCGCTCTTGGATGAGGCCGTTACCGCGTTCCTTGAGGAGCGCTTCGACATCGGCACCGGTCAAGGGGATCTCAGCACCGGCCTTGCCACTCTCGACGTAGCGCATGAGGTAGGTCAGCGCTTCCTTGCTCATCATCGTTCCGTAGAACGAAGCCGCGTGCAGAGCGAAGTGTGGTGTGATGTATCCCTGCGTGACTAGATCTCTCGCGAGGGGAGAACGCATGACCGCATCGACCCACTCGCGGAAGGCCCTTGGGGAGTCGTCGCCTGGTCGCGCGTAAGTGAATCGGGTGTCAAGCGCCAGTGACTGCCAGTCGCAGTAGCGCAGGAAGTGCATCTCCCGCGGGATCTGGACAAGACGGCGCCGTCGGCGCTGGTCCGCGGGCTTCCCGCCGGCGTCAAAGTCGAACGGGTCTCCGGTGATGGCGCGCAAGTCGTCGACGGAGATCGTGATATCCGGCTGGGTATTGCCGTAATAGTCCTGGACATTGGCTACCGAGAGCGCGCGTCCCTCGCGGATCAAACTCCGCCAGAAGTCCGCCTTCGACATGTCCTCGCGGGAGACGGCAACCGAGTTGACGCGCAATCGAGGCTCGAAGTGCATACGATGCCGTTGCCCGATCAGCGACAGGTTCCGGACCACCGCCTCGGTCTTGAGCGCAAGAGCCGCGGCGTACTCGTCCGCGGACGCGTTGCGCTCGAGGAGAGCGCGGACCGTGTCCGACTCGACCCGCAGGCGCTCGAGGTTGCCCTCGACCAGGTCTCGCCAGAGTTGATACAGCTTGTCAAGGGAGCTCTCTCCGATGCGGATCGCTTCGAAGTCAGCCAGATGCGAGTTCTTGAAGAGCATCATGGCGAACAGCCGGTCGGCGGTTAGGTCTGGTGCAGGTTTGGGCACGTCTAGCACGCGCGCTTTGAAGACGGCGAACTCGTTGATGATGTTGTGAATGAGGCGCATGTCCGCCGTGTGGCGCGCGGCAACGTCCACCAGGTCACGCGATATTTCGAAGCCGCGCTCCTCCAGAAGCTCGATCATTAGGTCCCGCGCATTCTTGTGCGTGATGAACGGCGCGACCGGGATGACTAGATCGAAGAATTTCGTCCGGTTCGACCGCACGATCTCGGCTTTCGCCTCGTCGGACCCAGCCAGGTCCGCGTTGTGGCCGAGCTTCTCAAAGATGCTGTCCCGCAGCGCGTACACAAAGCGTATCGAGCGTCCGTCGAGTTGCTTCGCAGTGTTGAGCAGGTTGTTGAGTGCGCGCAGGGCCTCGAAGATGTGCGGGTCGTCGAAGCGGTCCAGGTCCTCGAGGATCACGACATTCCGGCGGTTGTTCGTCTCGAAGAAGTAGATAATCTCGTCGAGGTACTCGTCGAAATAGCTTGCCGAGCGTGGGGGCAAACTGATCGTCGCCGGGCCAGCGGTGACCTTCTCCACCTGAAGTCGCTGATGCATAAGATGACGCGCGAGGTAGATCAGCGCACCGATGACGGCCGTGGCCCCGACGTATGCGCCAACGGCGAGCAGCCAAACAGGAGGCTTGCCCATCTCGACGCCGACAAGATTCGTCAGGACCGGATTGACTAGGCCGGTAAGCGCGAGGAAGGTCATGAGCAGCAGGCTCGCGCCGAGCGACGCCTGCATCACACGAGCGCGCGGGAAGTGAGCGATCCGACGAAAGCGCGACTCTGGCGCCTCAGATGGCAACTGCTGGTAGAGCAGTTGCTTAACGATCTCCTTCTGAATGCGGTTGGTCTTCGTCGTCGCGGCAGGGTTGCTATCTTCCCCGAGCTCTACGGTCGTCGGCTCGCTCCCGAGTGTCGACAAAGAGACTTCGACGACCGCTTCCTGGTTCATCTCGATGACGCGTCGCAGGATGCTACTCTTTCCGGTCCCGTAAGCGCCTGTAAGGGCGATGTTGCGGATCGCGGGCTCGTCCTGAATCGTTGCGTTCAGGATCTCGACGTAGGTGCCATGATTGGCGTCGCTGTACTTGGGTGCCAAGCTCTGCAGGCGCGGGACCTGGCGAACGTCTGCCGGTAGCGACGATTCAGCGGGCGTCATGGTGCTGATGCTAACGCCGACCCGCGCCAGTTAGACTCGCCTTGCCGATAGCGTCGTGGCCTGACCCTCGTCGAGTCTTCCCCAAGGGAGGCAGCTCAGCGGCACGATGCCGACTGACGGCGCGTGTCCACACCCGCACCATGACGGGCCGGGTTCGTGGCTGGCATCGTCACGACAGTAGCCCGAAGGTGGAACGACACTCGCCAGGCTGTAACAGACGAGAAGCGAGAAACTTTGAAGTTGAAGGCGCTGGAGCGCGCCTGAGCGAGGGCCGCGCCCCGCGCGGGTGCTGTTCACGACGGTCTGTCTACGACGATGTCTCGGGCAAGGCATCAGAACGGACGCGTAACGGCGGCCGGGCGACTCGAGTGGGCCAGGTGATGTAGCGCCACCGCTCGCGCGTTCGATGAGGGACTGTTCGCCGTCGGATCTTCACCTTTCAAGGAGCTACCGAAGTGGCAGTGGCTGCTCCTCGACGAGCATGGAAGGCGGCACACAAAGTCCTCGAATGTCGCGATCGAGATGCCACTGCGAGGGCAAGACCCTGGTCGTCGCCCTGCTCATCGCCAGATCGCGTCCGCCTTACCCACCCGCCGACGCCACACTCCGTGCTACGAGCAGGGCACCGCCGAGTACGAGAGGATCACGCCGGTACGAAAACCGGCGTCGGCATGACAGGGTCGGTTCACTCTGCTGGGCGTTCGGTCGGCGCCTCGGCGTCACCCCTGGCCCCGAATAACCCTGCGGGGTCGAACGTCTGCCAGTGGCCCTCAAGCGGTTCTGTGGCGCTGTTCGGCTTTGGAGTGCCGACCTCGCCAACGTAGAGCTCCACCTCGCGCTCGTAGTGATCCTCCGCCACCACCGGCACGGTCAACGCCTCTGCCGAGACCGTGAGCCATCCCTGCTTATCCATCTCGCGGATGTTGGCCAAGACATTGATCGCCTCGATCATGAGATACGCGACCAGCGGGACGGCTGCGCGGAACCGCTCGCCCACACCCCAGGGCTTGGTGCGCTCCAGGTGCTCGGGGTCGTGGTGCACGACGTCGCCGTAGATCCAAGCGAGGGCAAGTTGTAGGTGGTCCGTGGCGTCGCTCTCACCCGACGTAGGCGAATGCACGAACGCGACAAACCCCGAGTCGCTGGGCACCTTCCCCGTCCGCTGGTTCCACGCTTCGCGGCGCGTCTTGACCCAAGTGTGGATCATCTCGCGGTGGTCCGAGTGGGCGGTCAGGGACTTGATCGCCTTGAGAACATTGAGCATCGATACGTCGTCCAGAAGCAGCGGACGCACCCGCGCGGCGGCTGACTCGACCTGCTCCTCCGGCGGGTAGTCGAAACTGATGGTGGTCCTGCCATCCCGATAGGTGATCTGCATGGCGCCGCCCGACAGCTGAGCGAGCCGGTCGAGATCTTGGGCGAGGGAGTGCGCTTCGATGCGACGCGCACGCACCACGAACGTGTCGATGCGGGCCTGGTCCAATTGCCGTTGCCGTTCGCGGTGGTCGACGGACGGGTCGGTCTCTGCCATGGCACTAGCGTCTCGGCCGTACGCGACCTAGTGAGGGCGACGCGCCCTGGGACGGCCGAAACGCGCCGCACGGGGCCACCGCCCTGCCGTCCATCCCTGATCCAAGACACTGTCACAAGTCGAGCCGCGTGGATGAGTGTCTGGCGCACCCACTACCGCGAGTTGCGTCCAACCTCCCTCCTGAAGGCGGCACGTTCGATGCTCGGGAAGCAGCGAGCCCCGGCCTCTCTCCTGAGCCGAGGACCAAACCTGCCGGGGATGGACCTCACGCACCTCACGGCGCCAGGGCCCGCGCTCGGGCGGGACGGGAAGCGCGTGCCCGACGTCTTCATCGTGGACACAGCAGGGGCTCGCCCACATCTTGTCGTCTCAACCGAGCAGGACAAGACGATCTGCGCCCTGCGACCTAACAGGGTTAGCCGGCCGCGGTGCGCGTTTACGCGGGTGCCAGGAGTGCCGTCGGGCTGCCGCCAAGCAGGGCGTTGTCTCCATCACGGACGTCGATGGCGAACGCTTGACCTCTGAGCCGCGCGATCTGCGGACCGCGACGGGCGCCGGCGATCGCCGCGAACGGCACCGGGACAGACAGGGCCGCGCCGAGCCGCGGGGTTCCGGCGCTCTGCCGCCTTCGCCATGTGATGGATGGGAGCCCTCGCGCCTGACCAGCACGAGCCGTCGGGCGGACTTGGCGTGGGGGCCCCCGAGCGATGGCACCATCTGATGCGTGCCCTGGGAGGATCAGGAAGAGTCAACGACGGAGCGGCTGTATCTCGCCGCTCAACACCACGCACGACGCGCACGCGAGCTAGTCGAGGCGAGGGACCGTTTCGACCGGATTGACGCCGCCTACCATGCGGGCGGGGCCGTCGAGATGATGGCGAAGGCGCTCGTCTCGCACCTGGACGAACGACTCCTTGCCGATCAGGAAGCGGGAAAGCACCACTTCCTTGACGTACTCGTCGCTCACTACGGACGCGAGGACGTAGGCAGCAGCCCGCCCAAGCTCAGTACCCGGGCGATTCCGGCGAGGATGGCCGTCGACCTCGCAGCCCGCCTCTCCCCCGAGTGCCGGAGGGAGCAGTTGAAGGCCAGAGCGGCGCTCGAAGCGAGAAATCGATCGAGTCACATGGCCGAACTCGACGAGGGCAGCCTGGCGGAAATCGTGACCGGGATGGCAGCGTACGTAGGTGCGGGCGTGCAAGCGTTCCACCGCGCTCAGCCAGACTTCTGGGGGTCTGTCGAGTGGGACAACATCCGCCACGAGCTGGATGTCCTGATCCGCGAAGGAAGGGCCAGCGCGCAGAACAAGCTCGCCGCTGCAAAGTCGGCGTATAGCAACCTCATTTCAGTCCTCGCACCCGAGAAGCTGTCCGAGTTCGTGATCCAGTTAGAGTCTCGCCCCGCCCCCGCGATGGTCGACGACGAGTGGCGAGTTACGTGCCCTGCTTGCGGTCATCAGGCCTGGCTGCTCTGGAACGTCAACGATGAACCCATGCAGGTCGCGCCGGACGTGTGGGAATCCGTGGACACCTTGTCCTTGGTGGCACTGTCGTGCCCAGTGTGCGGCCTGCACCTAAACGGTGACGAGGTCGACTACACCGACGTGGATACCTCGCCTCCTCGCGAGGCCAAACCTTCGTCTCCCTGAGCCGACGCTCGATCATGCGCGGATCGCAGATCGGAGGATGCGGCCATTCGAGTTGCGTTGCTTGTGCATGCGGGCACGGCGTATAGCGTTCACACATGGGCTTGCTAGACATCACCGCTGACTCTGTATCCGCTGCACTGGCCGAGTTCGACGACCTCGGCCGAGAGGCCTTCCTCGCCAAGTACAGCTTCGGGAGCGCGCACACCTACTATGTGGAGCGCGACGGCAATATGTACGACTCGAGGGCCATCGTCGGCGCCGCGCACGTGCACGCCACAGGCGAGCCGCTGCTGTGGGCGCGGTTCCATGGCGGTGACGCCACGGTCGCGCCTCTGCTGCGGGCCCTCGGCTTCAATGTCGTGTCTAGGAAGCGCCTCGACTGGGACTGGCAAGAGATTCTTCTCGCCTGTGCGCTCGTCTACGGCAACGGATGGCGGGAGTTGCGAACTCCAGACCCGAAGGTGCAGGAGCTCTCGCAAGTGTTGCGCCACCTCCCGATCTACCCACAGTCTGAGCGGCCTCCGAACTTCCGCAGTCCAGACGCGGTCTCGCGCAAGACGACCGATCTGGCGACTGCGCACCCTGACTACCGGGGCAAGCCGACGCGGGGGAACAAGTTGGACCGGCTGGTCATCGATCAGTTCATCGCCGACCCGACGCACATGCTTGACCTCGCCTCCGCTTTGCGGCACGGACTCCAGGAGGGGCTCTTCACTGACATCAGTGAGGCGCGAGTGCGCGGCGAGGAGGACCCTGAGAGCGAGGAAGGCGGACTCCTTCAGAAGGTATACGCGCGGCGCGAAAGAGATCCGAAGTTGCGCGCGGCGAAGATCGACGTTGCGAAGCAGTTAGGACGCGGCCTCGGCTGCGAGATCTGCGGGTTCGATTTCGAAGCGACGTACGGTAATCGCGGAGCGGGCTACGTGGAGTGCCACCACATTGTGCCTTTGCACGTGACGGGGCGGCGGACGGTGCGCCTCGACGACCTCATTCTCATCTGCGCCAACTGCCACCGCATGGTCCACCGGAAGTCCCCGTGGTTACGCCCCGAAGAGGTGCGGCAGCTTCTGCGCACGCGGACATGACCTGAGCCTGCCGCCGACCCCAGCGGCTCGACGGCCGGGGCTCAGCAGCGCAGCAGGACGTGCTGGCGGGGAGGCACGATAGACGCGGCGTTCGAAGACTCTCCGCGCCCTTATAACCGCCACACGATCGGGACATCGTGACGAGAGGCATGGCCAACCAACAACACTCCCTCCCGCCACGGAGAGGGGGGCAGCGCCCTGACTCGTAGTGACTGGCCGCGCGTGCCGGCCTCCGTTCGGGTCAGGCGGCAGGACAACCTCGCCTCACTGCATGTGAGCGAGCGCCTCGGGTTCGTCCGGATCGGCGAGCAGGTCGCCATCGACCTCGCGCCGGACGAGCGGGCTCTCAGGCGCGCAGCCAGGTGATGATGGCGGCGAGGACGACGGCCCTTCGTTGGTCTGAGCGGGTTCCTTGAGCAGTTCCCACTCGACCCGGAGGTCCCTCGCTACGTCAACAACCTGCGTGGTCAGTACATCTAGCGCTCGAGACATGGCGGGACCCCACCCCGGCGGATGCGGGGTGGGGTCCTTCGCGGCTAGCGGCGAGTGCCTCGTCAGTCGCCCAGCGCGCGCTCGGTGACGATGCGCTGACGGCGCTTGGCTCCGGTCTCGTCGACGGTGATGCGGTACGTGATCTCGCGCACGACCGGTCGCTTGAAGTACGTCATGGTGATGTGTCCTTTCGGTCGGCGAGGCGCGTAAGCGCCGCCGAGCCAAGAGGTCCCGCCGCTCACCTCGCGGAGGTAGACCAGGCGTCTACTTCCTCGGTAGATCACCGGTAGACCACCGGATGAGGTGGGCTAGACTTCAGGACACACGTGAAGTCGGGAAACCTTGCGTGTCCTAGCGGTCAGGCCCTCTTGTCTCGGTGGAGCAACCCCCATCAGGCGAGGGGGTCTTTCCGTGTCTCGTGTTCCCTCATCCTACGGGCCGCGCCCCACACAACGTGGGGCGCTGGCGCGCTAGACCGAGCCACAATCGCCGACGTCCCTAGAGAACCCTCTAGAGCCGCTTCGCGCTCATCGCTCTGACCTGCGGTTTCGCCACGGTCACAGTTTGATAACGCTCGATCGCAAGGGGCACTCGGTACGCCATCACGGCTGTTCTCGGCCGTCTTCCGTGAGCTCCTGTGCGGCCATGGCCTCGCCTCGATCAACAGATGGTCGCCTCGCTCGTCGCGCTGCTCGACCGCGACGAGGGCGCCGACCGCGAGCTGGTGGCGTGGACAGGCTCCACCGGCGCGGGCTACCTCTCCGACCGCTACGAGGCCGTCACGGACGCCTACCCCGTGCTCTACCGGGCCCCGACCGCGTCAGCCACCACGTACAACTTGCAGCCCGAGGACTTCGCGCTCGTGGAGCACCTGCACGCAGGGGCAAGTGGTCAGGGCAGCCCTACGGGCTCCCGGTGATGGGCACCACGGTCCGGGGGTGTCGGATTGGCTCCGATCCAACACCCGGGGAAGAGCCCTCGACGGCACCCCTCAATCGGCACTTTCGATTGTCCGGTTTACGTCTGGAAATTGCGTGTCCAACAACGCGCCCCCGATGGTGCCAATTCAGACGCCTGGGCCCACTAGAGGCCCGGAGGACCAGGAGGAGGAAGGACTGACCACCATGTTGCTCGGCTACGCCCGCGTCAGCACAACGCAGCAAACCGTCGACGCTCAGATCGATGCGCTCATCGCCGCCGGTGTCGAGCCGACGGCCATCTGGCAGGAAAGGATGAGCGCGGCCTACCGCAACCGGCCCCAGCTCGAAGCCGTGCTCGCCTACGCGCGCGAGGGCGACACGATCATCGTCTGGAAGCTCGACCGGCTCGCCCGCAACCTGCGCGACGCGCTCAACATCATCGGGGAGTTGCGCGAGCGCGGTATCGCCGTCCGCACCCTCGCCGACCCGGTGACGATCGATACCGGGGACACGTCGCCCATGGGGCAGTTCGCCGTCCAGCTCATCGCCATGCTCGCCGAGTTGGAGCGAAACACGATCAAGGAGCGCACCAGCGTTGCCCGCGCCGCCGCCGTCGCGCGCGGGAACCCGCCCGGGCGCAAGCGCGCCCTCACCCCCGAGGACGTTGACCGCGCTACATATCTGCGGGACGTCAAGGGCTGGTCCTACCCCCGGCTGGCGAAGGAGTTCGGTTGCTCGCGAGCAACGCTCTACGCCTGGCTGCCAAGGCCGTTCGAACCCTCCGAGGACACCGATACCCCGGCGCCGGAGAGACCGCCGCGGGCCGAGGAGAGGAGCAAGTGACAGGCGACATGGAAGAGGAGGTCGCCGCCCACGACGACCGTGACCCAGACGCGGCGCGACGCGGACGGCAAGGTTCTCCACCGTGGCGAGTGCGGTCCGCCGAACGAGACCACCAAGGTCCCGCACGTCTACTTCCCGGCCCTTCGTCGCATAGAGGAGTGGCAGCAAGCACTTTGTGGCACAGGGAGCCACGAGTCGGCCAGCGCTCGTAGGAGGACAGGACCGATGCCGACCGCGGATATGGTGCTCGCCAAGCGCGAGCGGACGCGCGCCGTGATGGCGGTTGCCAACGACGGCAGCAGCCCAGAGTTCGCTGGCTGGCCGCAGGCGAGCATCGAGGAGGTCATCGACGCCGCCACGGTCGAACCGAGCCTGCTCGGTATCCGACTCGTCGACCTCCTCGCCGCGTCCCGGCATGGGGTCTCGTCGGCCACCGCCCGCGCCTGGTCGCGCCGGCAGCTCGTCAAGGTCCGCGCGCTCGCGCACGACGAGACGCTGCCGACGACTATCGGCTGGCTGCTGGACCCCAGGCGGCCCGGCCGCATCTTGGCATGGTTAGACGTCCTCTACGGCGCCGAGGCGCGCGCACGCACCGAGCCCTGGCCGGGGTTCCCGTACACAGCGCCGGATGCGGAAGCGCCACGCACGCCCCGACCTGACGTCGTCACACCGCCAGGAGCAGCGCGGCTGGTGGGCCGCCGGTACCCGCTCGCGCAGATCGCTCAGCGGCACAGCCCGCTGGCCGCCTTGGGGATCTCGTGCGCCGACCGCACCGACCCGTACTGGTGCGACGCGTTCGAGCACAGCCACCTCGCAGCATGGATGTCGCGCGACCGCATCCGGCGCGCACGTCGCCAGGGCGTCCGCGGACCTGGGATGGGCCGGTGGCTCGCCATCAACGAGAACGACGCGATGCGGCGCCAGTACACGCACGAGCGGTCGGTCCGGCTTTCGCTCCTCGCCGTTGCGCAAGCCTGGCGCACGGTCAGCACCGAGCAGGCGGCCGCCCTCCTCGGCCTGCCGCAACTCGCGCACCCCGGGGGCACGTACGTGGCGAACGCGGTCGCCGCAGGGCTTCTCGACCATGGCACGCCGCAGGGATACCGGCCCGAGCTCGCGGCACCAGAGGCCCGGGCAGAGTTCGTCCGCCCCTCGCACTCCAACGCGTTCGAGCGCGAGCTCGCACCCCACCTCACGGTGAGCGAGATCGCGCAGATCCGCGGGGGGGTCCGCTGGACCGGCCAGGGCCACTCCGAGCGCCACGAGGTGCTGGCCTGCGAACTGCTCCTGCGCGCCGCGGAACTGTGCCGCCCACAGGTCGCGCTGGTCCTGCCGGAAATCTGGGCGACTGCCGGCCAACTCGGCCAGGACGCCCGGCTGGGCACGAAGGGCGGCGACGGCGTACTGGTCAGGCACGACGGGCTTCACATCGTCGTCGAGATGACCGCGACAGGCAGCAACCGGGACCTCCGCGCGAAGGCCCGCGCGTGGCAGAAGTTGCTGGCGAACAACTTCCTGCCCCACGTGCGCGTCCTGTGGGTCGTCGCGCCGAGGGACCGGTCAACGACCGCAGCCATGGCGTCCACCGTCCGTAGAGAGCTTCGCGAGATGCTCCGCGACTGGGGTATCGGCGCTGATCGGCACGCAGTGGTGACGTGGCCGGACTGGTTCCCCGAGCCTGGAGTGCTCGACGGCGCCTTCCGCCAGATGCGCGCGCAGACACTCCGTTCCGCCTCCGGCGCCTGGGAGGACATCTACGCGCTTGACGAGTCCTCTTGGACGTGGGCCGGCGACCGGTACGTGGACGACGACTGGCTGGCGGTCATCGGGAACGCGGCCCTCCTGCCTGCCGTGCCGTGGTGGATGCGTCCGTCGGCCGCGCCGTGCGACCTCGGCGTCCGGCTCGCGCTGGAGGGCTCGCCGTGGGACGACGCGCCCGCCTTGACGGAGGGCCTGGGGGGTCGCCCCGCCGGGAAGGCGGCCGCAGCGGCGCACTCTCGAGAGCGCTACGACGCGCTGCGCGCGACGCCACGCGCAGGTCGCGCCACCCGCTGAGGCGACAGGCCCGAATCTGGCCGCCTCGCACCGCTCGTGGGGCGCTGAGCGGCGTTCTGAGGCTCCTTGGGCAACTGGGGCTGAACGTGTGTCCAGGCCGCCAGATCGGCGTTAGGCCTCGACGCGCAGCGGCACTCACTACCGTTCGGGGCATGGAGCCGTCGCTCGTCGTTCTCGAATACGTCCGCGCGCTCGCCTGGCCGATCGTGGCTGCCGTCCTGGGCATCGTCTACCGCCGGGATGTGCGGCGAGTCCTCGCCCGAGTGACGAAGGTGGAGGCACTCGGCACCTCCCTCCAGTTCGAAGCAGCGATCGCCGAGTTGGGCTTGGACACGAGCATCGAGCCGTCCCCAGAGCCGCAGCCCGCGTCGCCACAGTTCATCGAGGCGGCGACCATTCAAGACGCCGCGGCGGTCCTCGGCGCCTACGAGAAGGGCCCTGTCGTCGTGCACCTCGCCGCCGCGTCGGACAGCGAGGCGAAGCGACTCATCGACTTCATGGCGGGCATGGTCGGCGGCACGACCGGTGCCATCGACCGCATTGGGCGCAAGTCGTTCACGCTCACACCGCCAGGCAGCCGCTCAGCCCCGCGCTGACCCGCGCCGCGCGTCACGAGCCGCAGCCGCAACCTCTGGGTCGGCGTCGACCGCCAACACGTCCAGCGCCGGACCAGGCACCCGCTCATGCCGGGCGACCGCGAGCCGCACAGCCGCGTCGGAGGCGGTGGCGTAGCGACCCACGACTTCCTCGGACGCCGCCGGGTGCGCCAGCGCGGCCAGCACGAGTTCTCGCGGGCCCGCGCGGCGTCTTGGTAGGAGGGGGCGCAGGCAGACACCGCCTCGGCTGTCGAGGTCGAGTCCCGCAGCACCGCGAGCCCCTCGGCGCGCGTCCCGCCGAGCGCGACGGCCCCCGGTGACGGGCGGGCTCGACGACCTGGCACCTCGCCAGCGTAGGGACGGTGCCGGTGGCCCCGCTCGATCCCACCCGCGGGGCATGGAGAGGGAGATCCACACCGTGCCTGCCGACGTGCGGGCTGCCAACGCGGCCTACGTCTCGAGCCTCACGCTGCCGCCGCTTGCCGCCACGCAGGCAGCCCGCGTGCGTGCCGTCCTGACGACGACGCGCCGCGAGCAGGAGCAGAGCGCCGCCGCGTAACCTCCCCCTGACGGCACCCCTACCGCACCGGTGCCGCGCACGGGGAGCAGGGAGACGTTGGCCAGAGCGAGACACCTGCGCGCCGTCGGTGCCGAGGAACGCCCCGACGACCAGCCGCTGCGCGCCGTCATCTACGCGCGCACCTCGCACGACCCCGGACGACGTGGACGCTCGACCGCGAGCCAGACCGAAGCGTGCCGCCGGGAGGCGGCGCATCGGGGCTGGACCGTCGTCGCCGAACACCTGGACGACGACCGGAGTGCGTCGACCCGCGCACGCGGAGACCGCGACGGGTGGACGCACGTCGTCGAGCTCATCGAGCGCGGAGACGTGGACGTGCTCCTCATGTGGGAGCTGTCGAGGGCGACACGCGACCTGTCGTTCTACGTCGACCTGGAGCGGACGCTGCAACGCGTCGGCGTCCTCCTCGCCTACCAGGGGGACCTCTACGACCTGACCCGCGCGGGTGACCGGAGGCGCGTCGCCTCCGATGTTGTCGAGGCGCAGTTCGAGGCCGACCGGACCAGTGAGCGCGCGCTGCGCGCGCAAGCCAGCGCCGCCGAGGAGGGCCGACCGACCGGCCCTGTCCCGTGGGGGTATCGACGCGTCTACGACCCGCGGACCGGGCACCTGCTGCGCCAGGAGCCGGACCTGCCGGACGCCGACCATCCGGACGCGACGACGGGGCTGCTGGTGCGCGAACTCGCCCAGCGGTTCCTTGGCGGAGAGTCCCTGAGCGCCCTCGCGCTGGATATGGAGCGACGCGGGGTGCCGACACCGAAGCCGCCGCGTGACGCGGCCCGCACGCGCGGCTGGACCGCCTCGACCGTGAGCCAGGTGCTGCGCTCGCCGTCGATCGCGGGGCTGCGCAAGCATGCGCGTGGCGGCACCGTGACGCTGCACGCCGCGCAGTGGGAGGGCCTCATCACCGCCGACGCGCGCGCGCAGATCCTCGCCGTCCTCGCCGACCCGGCGCGGGTGGTGCACCGCGGTACCGAGCCCAGGCACCTGCTCTCACACCTGGCCGTCTGCGGGCTCTGCGGCACACCCGTCAGGCACCGCGCGCAGCACCACGGGGCCGTCACCTACCCGGCCTACACGTGCGATCGGACCGGTTGCCGCGGCGTCTACGTGACCGCACCAGCGGCTGATGACCTCGTGGCCCAGGCCGTCATCGCGCGACTGACGCACCCGGAGTCCGTGCGCGCGCTGCTCGGCGCCGACGCGCCCAGCGCTGACGCCCGCACGGCCGCTCGTGCGCGAGTCGTGGCGCTGCGTTCGGACCTCGCCGAGCTCGTCGAGCTGCTGCGGGCGCGCACACTCACTCCCGCCGCCTACGCGGCCGCGGCGCGGTCCCTGGAGGCCGACCTCGCCGAAGCGGAGGCCGCCGCCGAGACGAAACCGGTAGGGCCGCTCGTGCGCCAGCTCGCCAGCGCCGCCGACGTGCGGGCGGCATGGGACGGGCTGCCGGTGGACGGCCGACGCGACGTTGTGCGCGCGCTGTTCGAGGTGCGCCTGCACCCCGCCGACCGACGCGGACAGCGACGCTGGGACCCTCGCCGCGTCGAACTCGTGCCGCGCTGAGCCATCGCGACTCGCCGATCGACCCCGTCGCGCAGCGAGCCACTTCCGGTGAGTCATCACCCCCAGCGACGGCCCCTCTGGACGTGCTGCCGGTGGTTCGCGAGCACGTCGCCGGTGTCCCCGATCGGGTCTCCGAGCCGGTCGTTCCACGGCGACTGCAATCCGAGCCGACCATGCCGCACGCGGAGCCTACGTTCAGCGAGAGGCTCAGTTCCGTCCCACTTGGATTCGACCGCGAACTCTCCAGCGTTCGGAGGGTAGACCGTCTCCACACCGCCTGGAGCGATCCGCTGGAGGAGCCCCGTCGCATACTCGAAGTCGTCGATCGCTTCGTGATACCGGCTCACCGGTAGCACTTCAGTGATGACGGGCTCCAGAACGACGCGGAGAAGGTGCGACTGCGGGTAGAGCCAACGCTGTCCCGGCCGTTCCCAACGCGGCATCGTGTTGATGTGCTCGCTTTCCAGGAGCCAGTTCTGGTGCAGTGCTTCGACGGACCTGGCTGGTGCCCGGTCGAACGGCGACTTCCACGTGGGCTCGTCTGACAGCCGGATGAAGAGCTTGTCCCGAGACCGAGCGAGAGCGATGGTGCCAAGGGTCGTGTAGGCGAGCAACGCGGGGTAGTGCTGCAACTTCCATGCGGTCTCGTTGTAGCTGCCGCTAGGCAGTTGGCGGACCTCCAGCAAGTCACCCATCACCCGGACCCAGAGGTCGTCGTGAGCGCCGTCGTCGTGGTAGGCACCGACGGCAAGAACAGACAACAGTGGCCGCGTGGCAGCGAAGTACGAGTCGTACAGGCTCTCGGCACCCTCCCCATTCGCAATCCCCCGCGCGGTGCCCTGGGTAGCAGCCTCCGCGCGAACGCGGTCGAGTTGCGCCAACACGAGGTCGTGGACGTCGATCCGATGCAACGGGTCCGGGAGGTAACGCTTCACCCTGGCGACGGTCATCGCGGTCGTCAGGGGCGGCTCCGACAGGCGGTCGAGGGTCTCGATGTTGTCCAGCAGTTCGGTGAACATGGCGTCAGCGTCGGGGGTGTCGATGATGTGGCCCCCTCGCGCAACGAGCAGCCTCGACGCGTTGTCCCCCTTGGCCGATCGACGGTCCCAGTAGACGGGGTAGCGACGTGTGGGCGCGCTCTCGATCGCCCGCACCAGAGCGACGTCCCAGTCGGCTGACCACCCCGACACCACGAGCCCGTAGTCCTCGAAGATCCTCGCGAGCAGGTCCACCCAGGGCTGCGGGTAGGTAGCTAGCTCTTCGTCAGTGTTGAGCGACTCCACATCCTTGTAGTCGCCGTGCAACTTGATCACGGTGGCAGGAGCGTGCGCGAGCGGCCTCATTCCTGCGACCGCTTCGGGTCGCGATACGACCTGAGGCTCGATCCCGGCGGCCGACAGGGCTTGCTCCATGAGTCGGTCGAAGTTCGTCGTGACGATCACCTTGACTGCGCCCCGCTTGACGAGTTGCGCGAGCGCGTGATGAGCCTTGGACGGCCCGGCAGGTTCATCACCCCCACTGGGCTCGAAGAATCCCTCTAAGACCCCTTGGCGAGTCGCCGGTGTTGGCGCCAGCTTCCCTAGCAGGGACGAGTACCCCAGGGCCTCCCCAAATGTCTGCGCCCACCACGCTTCGGGGTCCTCCGCGGCGGCCGTTGTGTGGTCCGTGCCTCCCGTAGACATCTGAGCGGCGACCTTGGCGACCAGGTTCTTGACGATCCCCCAGCCGGTCGGTAGCCCAGCCCCCGTCGAGACACCGGAGCCGAGTAGGACGGCATAGACCCCAGGCTGTGCGTGCATGGATGTGGCGAGCATGATCGCTGACGACAGAGGTTGTGCCATGCGCCTGAGTGTGCCGTGTGGGAACACCGAGGATGCCCGTTTCACTCGGTGCGGTCGCGTAGGTCCGTCGATCAAGGGAGGGCGACGCACCCACGCCACGACGCCCTCGGTCGGAGGGGCGCTATGCACGGCGTCGCACTGCCGTCGCTAGGCTCGCTGCGTGAACGACGAGAGTCCCGTCTTGCTTGTCCTGACGTCGCCTCGCTCGACCTGCGTCTGGGCGCCGGACGATGACGCGTCGCGACGTGTCCGGGCTTCGCTTACCGAGGCTGGCTCGTCGTGGAGCGCCTCGCCGCACCACGGCAAGAACGTCACCGACATCGAGATCGGTGTTGACGCCTACTCGTCTTGCCAGGTGCTCGCCGACGCGGGCTTCGCCTTCGCCTGGCACCCTGAGCAGCACCCACTCAACCGCCGCTCGTCGCGACTCGGCGTGCGCATCCCGGGTTCGCTCGACAATGAAGGGCTGTGATGGGTCAGCCGGCATCCCGCGGGACCGCCTGCGCGGCGCTCTAGTCCCGGGGCGAGACGACACCTCCTTCGCGTTACCACCTCCCACCCTGGGCGCGACGTCTACCCCTTCGCAGTGCGCAGGTCGTCGCGCAGGAACGACGACAGCGTGCGCAGCAGCCGGCCGAGGTCGGTGCCGCCGACGTCGCGCGTGAGCCGCAGCGCCGCCACGACGCGGTCGGCCACCGGGTCCGCGAGCCGCTCCTTCAGGGCGTCCAGGCTGTCGCCGAAGCGGCCGGTCGCGCGGTAGTCCTCGGCGAACGCGCGGAACGGCGCGCGCAGCTCGGCCGGCCCGCGGTCCCCGACCTGCGCGACGGCCTCGGGCAGCGACAGGCCGGCGCGCACGCCCGAGGCCAGGTGGTCGACGACGTCCGGCCACAGCGCCCGCGTGCGGGCGAGCCGCCGCCGCGCGCGCCCGCGCACGAGCCCCCACGGCGCCAACGCACCGAAGGCGCCGAAGCACGCCGCGACCGCCGGCACGGGCACGAGCACGAGCGCCACCGCCGACACCAGCAGCCCGACGAGCGCGCTCACGGCAAGGAATCCGCCGGGCGTCACGCCGGCCACCTCGGCCTGCGTCAGCGTGTCGCGCACGCGCACCGCCCACCGGGCAGCGCTCTCCTCCCGGCGCACGAGCGGCCAGAACGACCACCACACCGACGCCAGCCCGGCACCCAGCAGCAGCCCCGCGACGACGCCCACGCTCACGCCCTCCGCAGCAGGGCGACGACGTCGATGCCGGCGCGCGCGAACCGCTCGACGTGCGGCGGGAAGCCGTCCGCGCGCACGAGCACGCCGTCACGGGTCGTGAAGACGTCGGCCGTCTCGACGACGCCCGCCTCGACGCGCCCGGGCACGGCGACGACCTCGCGCGTGCGCCGGCGCCCGTGCCGGTCGAGCTCGAGGTGCACGACGAGGTCGACGGCCGACGCGACCGTGGGGACGACGAACCGGTCGGTGATGTTCTCGCCCGCGAGCAGTGGCAGCGTGCAGAGCTTGGTGATGGCCTCGCGCGCCGAGCTGGCGTGGATGGTGCACATGGCCGGCACGCCCGCGTTGAGGGCGATGAGCAGGTCGAGCGCCTCCGCCTCGCGCACCTCGCCCACCAGCAGGCGGTCGGGGCGCATGCGCAGCGCCTCCTTGACGAGCCGGCGCAGCGGGATCTCGCCGGTGCCCTCGAGGTTCGCCTGCCGGCACTGCATCGCCACCCAGTCGCGGACGGCGGGCCGCAGCTCGAAGACCTCCTCGCAGCTGATCACGCGCTCGCGCGGCGGGATGGCCCCCGCGAGGGCGTTGAGCATCGTCGTCTTGCCCGCCTGCGTGGCGCCGGACACCAGCACGTTGAGCCCCGACCGCACCGCCGCCTGCAGGAACGCGGCGGCCTGCGGCGTCAGGGACCCGAGCCCCACGACGTCGTCGAGGCTCGTCGCGCGCACGACGTACTTGCGGATGTTGACCGACCAGTGCCGCCGCGTGACGTCGGGGATCACGGCGTGCAGGCGCTCGCCGCCCGGCAGCGACGCGTCGACGAACGGCGAGGACAGATCCAGCCGCCGACCGGACACCTTGAGCATCTGCTCGACCAGGTCGCGGACCTGCGCCTCGGTGAGGATCGTCGTCGTCAGCTCCGGCTCGCCGCGCCGCGCGACGAACACCTGCGTCGGCGCGTTGATCCAGATCTCCTCGACCTCCGGGTCGTCGAGGTACCGCTGCAGCGGCCCCAGCCCGGCCACGGCGTCGAGCACCGCCTTGTGCGCGGCCGCCGCGTCCGCGAGCGGCGGCACCGCACCCAGCAGCGACCGCTCGTCGTAGTCCGCCAGCGCGGCCTGCACCAGCGCGTGCACGCCCGCGCGGTCCCGCACGGGGTCGACGCCACGCCGCCGGATGAGCTCGCGGACCTCGCCCTCGAGGATCGCCACCCCGTCCATGCCTCACCCCCGCGCCCCGATGCCGGATTCGTCCGTTTCGAGGCGTCAAGGTAGGGCATGCGGGCGACCGCCCGCACCGCCCGTCCACAGGCGGCGGCAGCACGAGCCCGCGAGGGGCTACGAGCCGATGGACCCCAGCGTCCACCCGTCCAGGCGGTCCAGCCGTGCGCGCCACAGGCCCAGCCAGGTACCGGACGGCACGAGCACCGCGTCCTTGAGGTTGACGTAGCCGGTCGTCGGCTCCCCGCCGGCGGCCCGCTCGGACGCCTCGCGCCCACGGTCGTCCTCGTCGACCGTGCGCAACCCGGCAGCCACCTCGTCGCCGAACGGGTCGGGCAGCACCTGCCGGAACTCCTCCCCCAGCAGCTCCGCCCACGTCTCGCGCGGGACGGCGATGCCGGCGACGACCGTGCCGCCGCACGACAGCGTCAGCGGGATCTCGTTGCGGGCGTCGCCGCGCAGGAACATCCGGGCGAGGAACTCGAAGAACGGGTCGGGTGCCGTCATGCGGGCGAACATAGACCACGGCGCCCGCGCGGCGCCGCCCCACGCGCCCCCGCTACGGTGAAGCCGTGACCAGTCCCTTCCCCACCGGCGACCAGCACGAGCTGCGGCTCGGCGACCAGGTCGCCGTCATCACGTCCGTCGGCGCGAGCATCCGCGAGTACCGGGTGGGCGACCGCGACGTCGTCCTGCCGTTCGCCGCCGAGTCCCTCGCGCCCGCCTTCTCGGGCGCCGTGCTCGCACCGTGGCCCAACCGGATCCGCGACGGTGTGTACCGCTACCGCGGCACCACCTACCAGCTGCACCTGAGCGAGCCGCCGCGGGGCGTCGCGATCCACGGTCTCGTCGCCCACCAGCGCTTCGACCTCGTCGAGCGGACGCCCGAGTCCGTCACGCTCCGCCACGACCTCGTGCCCACGCCCGGCTACCCCTGGCCGGTCCGCGTGGAGCAGACGTACCGGCTGACCGAGCGCGGCCTCGACGTGACGACGGTGGCCACGAACCTCGGCGCCGACGTCGCGCCGTACGGCGTCGGGTACCACCCGTGGCTGTCGCCCGGCGCGGGCACGGTCGACGAGTGCACGCTCCAGGTCGACGCCGCCCGCCACGTCGAGGTCGACAACCGGCTGCTCCCGACGGGCAGCGCGCCCGTCTCCGGCGTCTTCGACCTGCGCGAGCCGCGCTCCCTCAAGGACGTCGTCCTCGACGACGCGTGGCTCGAGCCGATCCGCGACGCCGACGGCCTGTCGTGGATCCGCCTCACCGGCGCCGACGGCCGCACGGTCGCGATGTGGGCCGACGAGACCCTGCCCGCGTGGCAGGTGTGCACGGGCGACGGCCTCGAGGGCATCGACCGCGGCGGCGTCGCGGCGGAGCCCATGTCCTGCATCGCCGACGCGTTCCGCACGTGCGACCTGCTCGTCGAGCTCGAGCCCGGCGCGACCCACGAGGCGCACTGGGGCGTCGGCCTCCTCTGACCCCGGCACGGCCCGGACGCACGAGGGCCGGCGGTGCACCTGCACCG